>DASXLW010000044.1:0-4714 GCA_036496025.1 Streptosporangiaceae bacterium | reverse complement strand
GCCGCCTCGCGCAACGACTGGTAGTTGGCCAGTGTGCGGTCCGCCTGGAACCGGGTGCGGCGCAGGGCGAGCAGGTCATCTGCGCGGCCGGCCGAGGCGTATCGGTCCGCCAGGTATTCGGTGAGTCGCGAATCCGGATGCTTGGCTTCGCGTTGGCCGCGCTCCGCCCAGCCGAGGGCGCCGCGACGGCCAGCGGAAGATCCTCGCCAGCCCGCAGCACCACCAGGCCGACCGCCACCAAGTGCTTGCAGAAGTTGCCTTCCTGGCCGTATGGGCAGGAGCAGTCGCCGCTGAGTCGCCCAGAATCGGTCTCCAGGAGGACGGCATAGTCATAGCTGCCGCGCACCGTGGCGGTGATCTCGTTCGCGGCCACGTCCAGGTCGGTGACCAGGTCGAGGTAATCCACGCCACGCTCGAACGACCTGTTCCCCGCGAGGCGTCGAAGATCAGCTTCGGTGAACCCGGGGAGATCCGACATGCGGGCAATTGAATACCGGGAGCGCAGGCCGGTGCCAGGGAGACAGCAACATAGAGCCCTGTCCTCCGGCGTCTGACCACTGTGCGGTCGTGGGTGTTCCGGGCGGCTGGAACCGCGCGGAACACTCCAGAGCGGCAGCGGGCTTACCTGGCGAGGTCGGCCGGTTCGGCCAGCCGCGTCAGCTTTCGCAGGTTTCGGATCAGGTAGACCCGGGTGACCCGACCGTCCTGCACCACCAGGCTCACCGCGGCCGGCTCGCCAGCGACCTCGATCCGGCCCGCGGGCGCGCCGTTGAGCCACACGGTCGTCGACGCGAACGCGGATTGGCTCGCGCGCGCGAGCACCCTCGCTACCAGTTCCGCCCCGTGGACCGGGACCAGCGCGGCGGCCGCGAGCCCGCCGCCGTCGGCGATCAGGACCACGTCCGGCGCCATGACCTCCATCAGCTCCTGCAACTGCCCGGTTCGCAGCGCGGCCAGGAACCGCTCCACCACGGCCTGCTGCTCCAGCCGGCTCACCCGCACCCGTGGCCGCCGGGCCGCCACGTGCCCGCGGGCCCGCCGCGCGATCTGCCGCACCGTACCCGTGGGCTTCGCGATGGCCTCGGCGATCTCGCCGTACGGCATCTCGAAGACCTCGCGGAGCACGAACACCGCCCGCGCTGCCGGGGTGAGCGTTTCCAGCACGGTCAGCATCGCGATCGAGACGCTCTCCGCGAGCTCGACGTCCTCGGCGACATCGGGGCTAGTCAGCAGCGGTTCCGGCAGCCACTCGCCGACGTAGTCCTCGCGGCTGCGCGACAGCGTCCGCAGGCGGTTGAGCGCCTGGCGGGTGACGACCCGGATGAGGTACGGCCGCGGGTCACGCACCTGCGAGCGGTCCACGCCGGCCCACCTCAGCCAGGACTCCTGCAGCACGTCCTCCGCATCGGCCGCCGATCCGAACATCTCGTAGGCGACCGTGAACGGCAGGCTGCGATGGACGACGAACGGGTCCCCGGTCATGCCGCCGGCGCTACGCCGGACGTCTCGGGACGCTTGGCCAGCGGAATCTCGCAGGCATCGGAGTAGCCCTGCGACGTGATGCCGTGCGCCGTGTTGACTCGGCTCGCCAGGTTGGCAAAGCCGATGAACACGGTGAGCTCGACCAGCGCCGCCGGGCCAAGCCGCTCCAGCAGGCTCGCCGCCAGCTCGTCGGTGACGGTCGTCGGGGTGCTGGTCATGGCCTCGGCGTACTCCAGCACGTCCCGCTCCAGCGGCGTGAACACCTCCGACTCCCGCCAGCGCGGCACCTGGCTCGCCTTGGCCAGGTCCAGGTCCTTGTTCTGCGCCAGGAAGTAGTTGATGTCGAGGCACCAGCTGCAGCCAACCTGTGCCGCGACGGCCATGTGCGCGAACGTCTTGAGGCTCGCGTCGACCGCGTCCCAGGTGGCTACCTGGGCCGAGAATTCCTGGTTGGATATGGCCACTTTGGGGTTGTTGTATGACACCTCGACTGGCTCGGGTACGGCACCGAACTGCCTGATCATGTTTTCCTTGAGCTCGGCGGGGAGTTCGGCCTTCGGGACGCGTAGCGCCATGGTGTCCTCCTTGGACGTTTGCCTGTTCGGCATGAAGACACCGCCGGGCCCGCGAACGTTACAACCTCCGGTCCCTTCCCACTTGACCCCCATGCCCTCTGCACGACCCAGCAGGCGACGGCGAGTTACCTGCTCACTTAGACTCCTCGGCGTCGGGAGGAGTGTTTTCGTGCGCAAAGTGCTCATCGCGAACCGTGGTGAGATCGCGGTCCGCGTGGTGCGAGCCTGCCGGGATGCCGGGCTGGGCAGTGTGGCGGTGTACGCCGACCCGGACCTGGACGCGCTGCACGTGTCGATGGCGGACGAGGCTTACGCGCTGGGCGGGGTCAGCCCGGCCGACAGCTACCTGAACATCGAGAAGATCCTGAAGGTGGCGGCCGAGGCCGGCGCGGACGCGGTGCACCCGGGCTACGGATTCCTGGCCGAGAACGCCAGCTTCGCCCGCGCGGTGAGCGACGCCGGGCTGATCTGGATCGGCCCCCCGCCGGCCGCGATCGAGGCGCTCGGCGACAAGGTGGCCGCCCGGGAGATCGCCAGCCGGGTGGGCGCGCCGATGGCGCCCGGCACCGACGGCCCGGTCAGCGGGGTAGCCGACGTCGAGGCGTTCGTCGCGCAGCACGGGCTGCCCATCGCGATCAAGGCCGCGTTCGGTGGTGGCGGCCGCGGCCTCAAGGTGGTCCGCAAGAACGAGGAGATTGTGGAGGCCTACGAGTCGGCCGTGCGCGAGGCGGTCGCCGCGTTCGGCCGCGGCGAGGTCTTCGTGGAGCGCTACCTGGACCGGCCCCGGCACGTGGAAACCCAGTGCCTGGCGGATAGCCAGGGCAACGTGGTCGTGGTGTCCACCCGCGACTGCTCCCTGCAACGCCGGCACCAGAAGCTGGTCGAGGAGGCCCCGGCCCCGTTCTTGTCCGACGGCCAGTTCGATCAGCTGTACCAGTCGTCTAAGGCGATCCTGCGCGAGGCCGGCTACGTCGGCGCGGGCACCTGCGAGTTTCTCGTTGGCCAGGACGGCACCATTTCGTTCCTCGAGGTGAACACCCGGCTGCAGGTCGAGCACCCGGTCACCGAGGAAGTGACCGGCATCGACCTGGTCCGCGAGATGTTCCGGATCGCCGAGGGCGAGGCGCTCGGGTATGACGACCCGCCGCAGCGGGGTCACTCATTCGAGTTCCGGATCAACGCCGAGGACCCCGGCCGGGGCTTCCTGCCCGGCCCTGGCACCGTCACCAGCTGGCAGCCGCCGTCCGGGCCCGGTGTCCGGATGGACTCCGGCGTGCGGGCGGGCTCGGTGATCGGCCCGGCCTGGGACTCGCTGCTGGCCAAGCTCATCGTCACCGGGGCGACCCGTGCACAGGCGCTGCAGCGGGCCGCCCGCGCGCTGGCCGAGTTCGAAGTGAGCGGGCTCGCCACCGCCCTGCCGTTCCACCGCGCGGTCGTGGCCGATCCCGCCTTCGCTCCCGAGCTGCACGGCAGCGAAGGGCCGTTCACCGTGCACACCCGGTGGATCGAGACCGAGTTCGTTAACAAGATCAGCCCCTGGAACGCCGACGAGGCCGGCGCGGCCGACGCCGGCGACGGGGCCAGGCAGACGGTCGTCGTCGAAGTCGACGGCAAGCGTCTGGAGGTCACCCTGCCCGCGAACCTGGCCCCCGCGGCCGGGGCCGCGGGGGCAGCGGCCGGCGGGCAGCCGCGCCGCCAGCGCAAGTCAGGGGCGGCCGGCGCCGTAAGCGGCAATGCCCTCACCGCGCCGATGCAGGGCACCGTCATCAAGGTCGCCGTGGCCGAGGGGCAGCAGGTCAGCGCGGGCGACCTGATCCTCGTCCTGGAAGCGATGAAGATGGAGCAGCCGGTCAACGCGCACAAGGCCGGCGTCGTCACCAACCTGGCCGCGGAGGCCGGCGCCACCTTGTCTAGCGGCGCCACCATCTGCGAGATCCTCGACTGACCGGCCCGGTCACCTTACCCGCCGTTGCGGGCGTTCTCCGGGGCCGGCCCGCGGGCCAGGTAGGCGGCCGGCGTCTGGCCGGTGACCCGGCGGAAGGCCGCCACGAAGGCGCTCGGGGTGGCGTAGCCGACCCGACCGGCGACGCTGGCCACCGAGCCGCCGTCGGCCAGGGCGGCGACGGCGGACTGCAGCCGGGCGTGCACCCGCCACTGACTGAAGGTAAGCCCGGTCTCGGCCAGGAACAGCCGCAGCAGCGTGCGCGGGCTCGACCCGACCGCGCGGGCGAGCTCGGTCAGGCTGCGCTGGTCGGCCGGGTTGCCGAGGAGCACCCTGGCCACGTCGCGGGCGCGGCCGTCGGCCGGCATCGGCAGCTCGATCGCGGGCTGGGAGGCCGAGCGGAGCACGTTGAACAGCACCGCCTCGGCCGGGTGCCTGTCCTCGTCCGGCCGGTCGTCGGCGAGGTACCCGATCAGGTGCCTGGCCAGCGGGGAGACGGCCAGCGGGCGAGGGCTGGCCCAGGACAACGGGCACCGCTGCGGGGCCAGGTAGATGCCCTGCAGAACCGAATCCCGCATTGCGATGGTGGTATGGCGCACCCCGGCCGGGATCCACAGCGCCAGGGTCGACGGCAGCACCCAGCAGCGGTCCGCGGCTTCCACCATCAGCACCCCCGAGCTGCTCCAGGCCAGCTGGTGCAGCTCATGAATGTGCT
>DASXLW010000043.1:0-4705 GCA_036496025.1 Streptosporangiaceae bacterium | reverse complement strand
GGCCGATGACCCAGCCAGCCCCGGCGGCCTGGCCGGCCGAAGGCGCCCGGCTGCTTGAACCGTCGATCAGCTACGCCCTCGGCGCAGTCGTGGCCGTCACGCCAGGACTGTTGTCCCGCCCGACGCCATGCCGGGAATGGGACCTGCGGATGCTGCTCCGGCACGCCAGCGAATCACTGGCTGCGTTCGGTGAGGGCATCGAAACCGGACGCGTAGGCCTGCACCCCGCCGCGGAGGACGGGGACCTGGCGGTTGACCCCGCCCGCGCGTTCCGCGATCGCGCCGGCCAGTTGCTGGACGCCTGGACAGGCCCCGGCCTCCAGCGCCAGGTCATCGACATCGCCGGCTGCCCGCTGGCGGCCAGCGTTATCGCCGCTGCGGCAGCCCTCGAGATCGCCGTCCACGGGTGGGACATATCCCGGGCGTGCGGGCAGCGCCAGCCGATACCCCGCGCCCTGGCCACCGGCCTGCTGGCGATAGCCCCGGTGCTTGTCCCGCGCGCCGGCCGGCACCCCCTGTTCGCGGCACCGGTCACCGTGCCAGCAACGGCCGGCCCCAGCGACCAGCTCGCCGCCTTCCTCGGGCGCGCTCCCCTGGAATAGCGCACACGCCAGCACTGATCGGCCATACCGTGGCAGTCGGCCTACCACCCAGAACCGCGTGATCTGCGCGTATGCCACCCGCGCCCGGACACCTGCCGTTGGTCGTCCATAGTCGGCGTTCGGCGGGGCAAGCGCTCAGTTCGGCCGCTTCGGGTTCGGGTCAGGGATTTCAGAACTTGACCGCGTGCCAGGTCAGCCCGCCGTTGCCTGTCAGCAGAGGCTGTCCGAGCATGTCCCCGTAGGTGGGGTGCCCGTGGATGACCACGCCGTCACGAGTGGTGGTGAACCCCAGGTCGTTCCAGCCCTGGCCGCCGTCGAGGTAGGTGAGCACCGTCCGCCAGGTCTTGCCGTTGTCTGCGGAGTAGTACAGCCAGCTCCCTGCGCTGGTGGTGGCGATGGTCAGGTGGCCGGGCGCCGCGGCGGCGATCATGCCGCCGTCGCCGGCGCTGGCCGGGTGGCCTGCCAGCTTCCACGTCGCGCCGAGATCGCCGCTCACGTAGACGGTCTTATCCGTGTGGCCGGTGTAGCCCTGGCCAGTGCACAGCAGGACCAGCCCGTGCGGAGCCTCCGCCGCGACCGAAGTGACCTCCGGGAACGGGCTGGCGGCTGTGGGGCACGGGGCCGCGTGCTTGGTGACGGTCAGGCCGCCATTGGTGGTGACCAGGACAGACGAGCCGTCCACGACCGCCGCCACCCCGGCCTGGGTGGCGATGCCCCCGACGCCGGAATTGCTGGCCAGCGCCGTTATCCGGATCCATGGCCCGCCGCCGAGCGCGCGGCGCGACAGGGCCCATCCGGTCAGTCCGCCTGGTCCGTGGCGTGCGGTTACGGCCAGCACCTGGTGATCGGTGGTCTCCAGGGACACGATCGCGCCGCCCGGGTAGGCCACGGCCGGCCAGTGCTCACCGCCGTCGGTGGTCACCCACAGCCCGTTGCCGAACGCGAACCCGTGCTCCGGCGTCGCGAACCGGATGCCCCACACGGCCGGCCCGGTGCTGGCGTAAGGCTCGCCGAGCGGCACGACAGGTGCCGGGACCCCGCGCCAGCTCACGCCACGGTCACGGGTGCGGACAATCGAGGTACACGGCGCGTGCTTGCACGGTGCGGTGCCTAGCACGAAGGCCTCACGGGTCGAGGCAAACGTGACAGACGCCGCCCTGAACCCGGCCGGAACCGGGCCGCCCGACGGCTGCATGGGGCCGGCCAGCGCGACGGTAGCCGGAGCGCGCGATGCCGGCCGGGACACTGATGGCGACGAAGCGGCGGAACGGGCGGGCGGACGGGCCGCTGACGGCGCTTGCGTCGTCCCGCACCCGGCCGCGAGCGCCACGATCAGCAGCCCCCCGCACGCGGTAGCAAATGACTTCTGCATTGAACTCGCCTCCTATACAGGAGACGCCGCAGGCAGCAGTCCGGTTATGCGCCTTTGGTCCTCATTGGGGCCACTTGGGCTGCCGCCGAGCCCATGCAGATCAGGACTTATCGCGCTGTCCAGGCGACGGCACGTCGGTCGGCATCGGATGGGCCAGAGCTCGCCTGCGCTGGAGACCCTGGTCTGGACGGTCAAGAGCTGGTGGGGAGTGCAGGGCGTCCGGTCCGCGACGAGGACCCAGATGGCCAGGGCACTGGCGGAGTCGGTGACCTGGTCGCCGGACCTTTTCGGGCCGGTGCCCGGATACGGCCCGGACCGCGCCGCGTTCGCCTGCGAGCAGGTAGCTGAAGTAGCCGAGCGCAGCATAGCAACAAGCGGCAAGTTTCCAAGCACTCTGCCGACCCGCAAGATCACGATTGAGGTTACCGTGAACCTCTGAGCTGTCCACTGGCAGGCCGACTACGATCGGCCTCGCCACTGGCTGTGCGGCCGGGCAGCTCCCGGGCTGGGCGCGGGCCTGGCCGCAGCGGGCCTGGGCGGCCGGGGGCGCCCGCGGCACGGGATACCTGCTCGCCCAGCAGCTGGTCGCGGCCGGCGAGCGGGTGCTCGACGTCCAGCCGAAACTCGGCGCCCGGGTGCGGCTGCTGGCCGCCGGGGACCTGAACAAGAACGACCCGGACGACGCCCGCTCGGTCGCGGTCGCGGCGCTGCGCGCCCCCCGGCGCGGAGGTACGGGCCGATGACCACGCGGCGGTGCTGAAGGTCTGGTCCAAGCGGCACCGCGATCGCGGGCGCCTGCGCACGCAGGCGGCCTGCCGGCTGCACGCGGTGCTGTGCGAGCTGATCCCGGCGGCGTCTCCCGGCGCATCACCGCGGGCCAGGCCGAGCGGATTCTCGGGCCGCTCGCGCCGCCGGACGCGGTGGCCGCCGCCCGCATCGAGCTCGCCGCGGCCTATGCCGGGGACCTGCGCCGGATCGATGACCAGCTGCGGGGCGCCAGGAAGAGGCTGGATGCCGCGGTGCGGGCGTCCGGCACCAGCCTGACCGGCCTGTTCGGCGTCGGCCCGGTCGTGGCCGCCGTCGTTATCGGCGAGGTCCGCGACGTCACCCGCTTCCCCGGCCGGGACTGCTTCGCCGCCTGCAACGGCACCGCTCCCATCGAGGTCTCCTCCGGCCGGCGGCAGGCCTGCCGGCTGTCCCGGCGCGGCAACAGGCGGCTCAACCACGCCGTCCACATGGCCGCCGTCACCCAGGTCAGCCACCGCCACAGCGAAGGCCGCGCCTGCTACGACAAGAAGATCGCCGAGGGCAAGACCCCGAAAGAGGCCCTGCGCTCCCTCAAACGCCGGGTCAGCGACGCGGTCTTCACCCGGCTGCGCGCCGACGCCCGGCGAGCCGCAGCCGCCGAAGAGGATCCGGGAGGGCAGACGGGGAACGGCTCAGTACCCGGCGCGGCCGGCTCGCACCCCGCACGCCGGCTCTTCGGGAAAGCCACTCCCGGGTCCCCCGCCCAGCCTGCGGCCGCCGCCGTCGGCACGGAACCCGCGGGCACCCCGGCCTTTCCTCGACAGCTGCCAATTCCCCGCCGGCGGCGAAGCCCCGGGTCCAGGTGGAGCGCCCGCAGCGAAGCGAGGACGAACGACCTGGACGCGCGGCAAAACGACGGCCACACTCGGCCGCGAGGAAGGCCACGGAGAAACTCCGCCCGGCCCCTTGACGCAAAGAGGCTTCGTTCGGCGCGGTTGTCCGCTGGACGGCTGCGGCCACTCCGACGGCTCATATTTGGTTGTTCTGAGCGTGGGGTCAGCGGGCGGGCCGGGCGGATCTTCAGGTGAAGCGCGTAATCGTGTAGGGGCAGGTTCGGGGGCTCAGCGCCCATGCCTTGGGCGGCCGGCCCGGTGTGGTACCTGCGGACCGGCTCTCCCGAGTCTCGGTGCGCGGGAACGTCAGTGCCTGCGCGGCCTTCCAGGCCAAGGCGGCCGGGGCCGGCCGACGTCATCGCCGGCTGCCGCGGCTTCGCCCGGCTCCGAAGCCTGCCCTGGCAACACGCCTGATGTTCGCCGGCCGTCTTCCAGCCCGGGCCGGCGCTGGGTGGTGGACCGCGCGGGCGGACCCGGGCGGTACTGTGCTCCGGCAGGTCAGCCGGGGGCGGTGAACCACCGGCTGTCGGGGCCGAGCAGGTACTGGTCGGCTAGGTGGTTGAGGATGCGGCGGGCGTGCCGGAACCGTTCGGCGACTTCGCCCACCACGGTGAGCCGCGCGGTCCGTGCCGGGGCCAGCGCGACAGCGGCGCGGTACCACCGGGCGCCGAGGTATTCCAGCAGGTCGATGGCTGGAGCAGCGGCCATGCTGCCGCGGTCGGGGGCGGGGACCCGGGCAAGTCGCAGCAGCCGCTCGGTGTCCACCGGGCCGAAGGCGCCGGCTGTGGAGTAGTCGGGGAACACCCCGGCCAGGAACAGTGACACGTCGCCCAGCCTGCGGTAGACGCCCGGCCGGGACTCTTCCGGCACCGCGTCGAGCAGGCCGGCCAGCCGCACCGGATCCAGTTCGCTGAACCGCCGGCTGCGGGTCCGGCCGCCGGACCGGACCTGATAGCGTCCGCTGGCCACCCGGGTGAACGAGGCGAGCAGCTCGGCCAGGAACAGGCGCCGGTCGGCGGAGCTGAGGAAATCGCGCAGCTGCGGCGCGTCGAACAGCGGGACCCGCTGCCGCAGCCCGGACCGTTCCGGCA
>DASXLW010000042.1:0-28349 GCA_036496025.1 Streptosporangiaceae bacterium | reverse complement strand
GGCGTCAAACAGCGGCTGACTGGTCGCGCCCGCGGGGCTCCCCGCGGCGGCGACGTCGCCGGCCGCACCCGCGGCATCCCCGGCCTGCCCCGCTTGCGTCAGACCGTTCAGCGCCGCGGCGTCGCCGGGAGCCGCATCGGTCACCACGACCTCGAAACGCCCCCCGGAGTCGGTCAGCGCGATCTTGACCGGCTCGGCCGGGCAGTACTGCCGGTGCGCCTCTACCGCGCGGGAGCAAGCCTCACCGACCGCCAGCCGGACCTCGTCAAGCAGTGAATCGGCCACCCCGCTCCGTCTCGCGACGGCCACAGCCACCAGGCGCGCCGTGCGAACGTGCGCGGGCAGCGGGGTGAAGGCAACTTCCACCAGCGCCATCGGTGAGAGCCGGATACTCGCGCTATTTCTCAGACTTCCTGGCCTTGATGGCTTCCTCGACCGTGTCGTGGATGCCGAAGACCTTGGTCAGACCGGTGATGCGGAAGATCTTGAGGATCCGCTCCTGCCTGCAAACCAGATCCAGCGATCCGTCGTGGGCGCGAACCCGTTTGAGCCCGCCGACCAGCACGCCCAGGCCGGTGGAGTCGAGGAACTCCACCTTCTCCATGTTCACCACGAGCTGGTAGTCGCCCTTGTTGACCAGGTCGATCAGAAGCTCACGAAGTCGGGGAGCGGTGTAGACGTCGATCTCGCCCTCGACATCGACGACCCTGATCCCGTCCTTCTCGTGGTCATCCAGCTTCAGATCCACAAATCCTCCACGCCATGCAGCCTTCTACGATCAGCCAGGCGAGGGGTGACCCCAGCGCCCGGGGAGTGAGCCTAACCCCCGTCGGGCATTCAACCACGCTCCGATGTCATGCTTACACGAATCCGTGCTACCGGGCACCCTTTGCCTGGCATGGCAGACTGAATTTCGATGTCCCTCGCCCCCTCCGTTACCGCCGAAGACCCCGCGGGCCGGCTGCAGGCCGCCCCGGCGGGGGTCTCGGCGCCCGCGCTCGGGAACGGTGATCCCCCGTCCGCGCGAATCCTGCACGAGGGCACCCGTGACGGGCAGGTCACGCACATCGAGCGGATCCCGGGCCGGGCCGGCCAGGCGGCGGCGTGGCCGGACTGGGTCCCGGCCGAGCTCAGGCAGGCATTCGAGGGCGTCGGGATCGGCGCGCCCTGGGAGCATCAGGCGGCCGTGGCCGATCACGCCCGGGCAGGGCGGAATGTGATCGTGTCCACCCCCGCGGCTTCCGGCAAATCGCTCGGCTACCTGATGCCCGCGCTTACCGCCGTGCTGGAGGGCGGAACCGCGCTCTATCTCACCCCGACCAAGGCGCTGGCCGCCGACCAGCTGCGCGCGATCCGGTCGCTGCGGATGCACGGGGTACGCGCGGCGGTGCTGGACGGCGACACGCCGGCGGCCGGGCGCAGCTGGGCCAGGGCCAACGCTTCCTACCTGGTCACCACCCCCGACACCCTGCACCTGGCGCTGCTGCCCGGGCACGTCCGCTGGGCCCGGTTCCTGTCCAGGCTGCGATACGTCGTCGTGGACGAGTGCCACGGATACCGGGGGGTGTTCGGCTCGCACGTAGCGCAGGTGCTACGCAGGCTGCGCCGGATCGCCGCCTACTACGCCGAGGCCCGGGCCGACCGGGAGCGTGCCCGTCGAGGCCGCCGGAATGGACCGCCGGCCGCCGGGCCGGTCTTCATCCTGGCCTCGGCCACGGTCAGCGAGCCGGCCCGCTGCGCCACCCTGCTCACCGGCCTCGACGCGGAGGAGGTCGACTCGGACGCCTCGCCGCGCGGACCGGTCACGTTCGCGCTCTGGCAGCCTCCGCTCACCGCACTGCGCGGTACGGCGGGCACGCGGCTGAGGCGGACGGCCACCGCGGAGGCCTCGCGGCTGCTCTGCGATCTGGTGACCGAGGACAGAACGACGGTGGCGTTCGTGCGCTCCAGGCGCGCGGCCGAGGCGGTGGCGATGGGCGCGCGGCGGGTGCTGGCCGAGACCGGCGCGCCCGGTCTGGCCGCGCGGGTCGCGGCGTACCGGTCGGGCTATCTGCCCGAGGACCGGCGCCAGCTGGAGGAAGAGCTCCGGGCGGGCCGCCTGGCGGGCGTGGCCGCCACCACCGCACTTGAGCTCGGGGTCAACATCCGCGGCCTCGACGCGGTCCTCATCGCCGGCTGGCCCGGCACCCGTGCGTCGCTGTGGCAGCAGGCCGGGCGGGCGGGCCGGACCGGCCGCGACGCGCTCGCGGTCCTCATCGCCCGCGCCGACCCGCTGGACACCTACCTGGTCCATCACCCTGAGGCGGTGTTCGGTCGCCCGGTGGAGACCACGGTGCTCGACCCCGACAACCCCTATGTGCTCGCCCCGCACCTGTGCGCGGCGGCCGCCGAGCTGCCGCTCACCGAGGCCGATCTGGAGTTGTTCGGGGGCAGGGCGGCGCAGCTCACCGACGAGCTCACCGGTCAGGGGCTGCTCCGCCACCGCGGCGCGGGCTGGTACCTGTCGGCACGGGGCCGCGCGCTGATCCGCACCAGCCTGCGCGGCTCCGGCGGACCTCCGGTGCAGATCGTGGAGGCCACGACCGGCCGGCTCGTCGGCACCGTGGACGAGCCGTCGGCTCACGTGCTGGCGCACACCGGTGCCGTCTACCAGCACCAGGCGCAGACCTTCCTGGTGCGCAGGCTCGACCTGGCCGATGAGGTCGCGCTGGTCGACGCGGCCGAGCCCGGCTACTCAACTTCGGCGCGGGAACTGACCGAGATCCAAGTGGCGGGCGAGCTGCTGCGGTCTGCTTGGGGTGAGGCGAGCATCCACTTCGGCGAGGTGCAGGTGACCCGGCAGGTGACCTCGTTCGTCCAGCGGCGCCTCGATACCGGGCTCGTGGCCAGCGAACAGCCGCTTGACCTACCGCCTCGCACCCTGCTGACCAGGGCCGTCTGGTGGATGATCTCCCCCCGGCAGCGGGCCGAACTGGCCGCGCAGGGCGTGGACCTGGCCGGGGCCGCGCACGCCGCCGAGCACGCCTCGATCGCGTTGCTCCCGCTGGTCGCCAGCTGCGACCGCTGGGACATCGGGGGCGTCTCCTTCGAGCTGAACCCCGGCACTGGCCGGCTGACGGTCTTCGTCTACGACGGGCACCACGGCGGCGCAGGATTCGCCGAGCGCGGCTTCCACGCGGCTCGGGAGTGGCTGCAGGCCACCGCGCGGGCCATCGAGTCCTGCGGCTGCGAGGCCGGCTGTCCCTCCTGCATCCAGTCACCCAAATGCGGTAACGGCAACGAGCCGCTGTCCAAGGCCGGAGCGCTGCGACTGCTTTCCACCCTGCTCGCTGACGCCGACCCCCCGCCCAGTCCTCCCATCCCCGCACCCCGCAAGCCACGCCGCCAGAACCCACCCCGGAAGCAGCCACGGAAGCCGCCACGCGGAGCTTCCGGCTGGAATCCCCCCCCGAACTCAGCCCCAGGCCTGCAGTGGGTCTCCCCCCTCGGATAGATACCAGCCAGACGGCGAGGCTGGATTTCCGCCGCCGCACCCAGGCGCGACCTGGGTTCCCGCCGACGCAGCCAGCCCGGCTGCAGTTCGGCCAGATCAGCCGGGCAGGGGTCGGCGTTCCGCGGGAGTCGGTGTTCCGCGGAGATCGGTGTTCCGCGGAGATCGGTGTTTCCGCCGGCGCAGCCAGGCGGAAGGTTGGGGTTTCGCCGGCGCAGCCGGCCCCGGGGGTTCCAGGGGGTCGTCCCCTGGGATAAATGCGAGGCGACGCCCCCGGTGCGCAAGCACAGGGGGCGCCCAAGCCTCGGGGGCGGCGCCCGCCGGGGGGGAGAGCGGGCGCCGCCATTTACGGCTCGGCTCTGGGGGGGGTAGAGCCGGTGCCGCTACCCATCCCAGCCTACGTGCGCAGCGCCTGCGTTACCAGTCAGTCACGCCGTGACATCAAACGGCTGGGGGCTTCACACCATTATGCTGCCTGAATGTGGAGGCTTCCGTCGACCGTATAAGCCAGCCTGTGGCGGCCTTTTTCGACCTGGACAAGACGATCATCTCGAAGTCCAGCACTCTGGCCTTCGGCCGTCCCTTCTACCAGTACGGACTGATCACCCGGGGTGCTGCCCTGCGCTGCGTGGCCGGGCACCTGGCGTACCGGACACTCGGGGCCAGCCATGGGCAGATGGAACGGATCAGGGACTGGGCGACCGGCCTGTGTTACGGCTGGCCGGTCGACCAGGTCAGGGAGATCGTCGCGCGCCATCTCGACGAGGTCATCGTGCCCTACATCTACGCCGAGGCGCGGGCCTTGATCGCCGCGCACCGGGCCGCCGGGCGCGACGTGATCATCGTGAGCACCTCCGGGCACGAGGTGGTAGATCCGATCGCCCGCCTTCTCGGCGCGGACGCCGTTATCGCCACCCGGATGCGGGTGGAGAGCGGGTGTTACTCCGGGCAGCTGGAGTTCTACGCCTACGGCGAGGCCAAGGCGGCCCGGATCCGCGAACTGGCCGCCGAGCGCGGCTACCGGCTGGAGGACTGCCACGCCTATAGCGACTCGGCGACCGACCTGCCGCTGCTGCAGGCCGTCGGCCACCCGCACGCGGTGAATCCGGACCGGGCCCTGCGCCGGGTCGCGCGACAGCGGAGCTGGCCGGTACTGAAGTTCGCGGGCGCCTCGAATCGCCCACTGCGGGGCAGGCGGCAGCGCGAACCCGCCTGCATTACAAATCGATCACGCTGAGGTCTTTCCAAGCTCGCCAATTCGACGTACAAAGGAACCACGGACCCAGGACGTCCGGGCACGGCAGCCGGGCACCCACGCGCGACCAGCCGCGGGAGGCGTGTCGAGGTAGGCCAGGTCACAGAAGGTGCGCGCGCACGGGCGCGCCGGGTGATCCCCTGCCCCGACGGAGAAGGTGCACGCTTGGTAACCCGGCATGACGTGGTAAGCGGCGGCGCCCCGCCCAGGGGCGCCGTTCGCTATGTGCGAAGCTTCCGCAAGCCATTCCCGTATCAACGTCGCTCGATCCTGGATTACCGCAACGCCTTTGTGATACGGGTGGTGTCATCGTTCACCTCGTAACAGGGGTGAGGGCCAGGGAGTCAGATTCGCCGCGTCCGGGCTGTCCGCGCGGCCGCTGGTATCCGAGGCCTGACCACGAGGGGCACATGATGGGAGACCGCGATGGTCGATACGGAATCCGCGCGAGCGGCGGGCGCCGCGGCTGACCCGTCCCTGGGCGACCTCGTGTCCCAGGCGGCCGCAGACCTCTCCATCCTGGTCAGGTCGGAGATCGACCTGGCCAAGATCGAGCTGAAGAAGGACGTGCGGCGCTTCGCGACGATCGGCGTGATGGGCGTGGGGTGCTTCTTCGCCTTCAACCTGGTCATCGTCCTGCTCAGCTTCGGGCTCGTGTACGGCCTGATCAGGCTGGGTATCTGGCCCTGGGCCTCGTTCCTCATCGTGGCGGGCGTGGACATGGTGGCGATCGGTGTCGCCGCGGGCATCGCCTGGATCAACTTCCGAAGGGTGAGCGGCCTGAAGCTGACGCGCAAGACGGTCCAGGAGGATCTGGCCATCATGAACCGTGAGGATCAGGCGACCGGCGCGCCCGCGGTCGAGGCACGATAGGTCTATGGATGCGCCCGGCGAGCTGGCCACCCACATCGAGGGCCCGTGGTCGCACCGATCGGTAAGCGCGAACGGCATCCGCTTTCACGTCGCGGAGGCCGGCGAGGGCCCGCTGGTGCTGCTGCTGCACGGATTCCCCGAGTTCTGGTGGACCTGGCGAAATCAACTGCCTGCACTGGCCGACGCCGGCTTCCGGGCGGTCGCCGCCGACCTGCGCGGGTACGGCGGCAGCGACAAGCCGCCGCGCGGTTATGACCTGGTCACGGCGGCCTCGGATGCGGGCGGCCTGATCAGGGCCCTGGGCGAGGCGAATGCCATCGTGGTCGGGCACGACTGGGGCGGGCTGGTCGCGTGGACCCTCGGCGCGTACAACCCCAAGATGGTCCGGCGGCTGGCCATCGTCTCGGTGCCGCATCCACTGCGGCTGCGCTCCGCGGTACTGACCGACCCGCTCGGCCAGGGTAAGCGGAGCGGCTATGCCGTAGGTTTCCAGCTACCCAGGCTTCCCGAACGGCGGCTGCTGGAAGGCCAGGCGCGCAGGGTCGGGCGCATGCTCCAGGACTGGTCCGGGCCCGGCTGGCCGGACGCGGAGACCGAACGCAGGTACCGGCTGGCCATGCTGGTGCCGTCGGTGGCGCACTCCGCGCTGGAGTACCACCGGTGGTTCGTGCGGTCCAGGCTCCGCCCCGACGGGCTGCGGTACGCCCGTCACATGCGGGCGCCGATCCAGGCACCCACCCTGCAACTGCACGGCGCCTTGGACTCCTGCGTCCTGCCACGGAGCGCCCGCGGCTCCAGCCGGCACGTCGAGGCTCCGTATCGCTGGCACCTCATCGAGGGAGTCGGCCACTTCCCGCACGAGGAGCGGCCCGACCGGTTCGACGCCGAACTATGCGGCTGGCTGGCCGACCCCGAACCGGAGCGATGACGCCGCAGGACAGGGACCGGGATCAGGCGGGCAGGCCGCGCAACGCGCGTCCCCGTGACGCGTTCGGCCGCCCGCTGGCGCACGGCGACCCCGGCGAGGCCCAGATGCCCGACGACCTGTCGCTGGCACCCGGCGATGCCATCGCGCTGGCCCAGCAACTGCTCGACTCCGGGCGCCCGTTCCAGGCCCACGAGGTGCTCGAAGCGACGTGGAAATCGGCCCCGGCCGCCGAACGCGACCTGTGGCAGGGCCTGGCCCAGATCGCCGTGGGCCTGACTCACGCCCAGCGCGGCAACCCGCGCGGCGCGGCGGCCTTGCTCCGCCGCGGCGCCGGGCGGGTGGGCGGCTACCTGCCCGGCGGAGACCACGCCGGCGGCCAGTACGGAATCGACGTGGCGGGGATCACCCGGGCGGCCGGGGAACTGGCCGACCGGATTGAGCGGGACGGGCTGGACAGCGTGACACCAGGCGACCTGCGGCTGCGGCTGCGGGCCGCCGGATAGGCCGCCGCCCGATCGGTCACGCGCATCCCTGCGTCGATGTCGCCGTGGAGGCGGTCTTGCCCGCGCGCACGTCCGGGGCGACCTGCGCCGCGGTCAGCGCGTAACCGACGTCCTTGACCCCGACGGCGGCGGCGAACACCACCCCGTACACGTTCCCGTTCTTCGGGTCGATCAGCGGGCCGCCGGAGTTGCCCGGCTGGATCAGCGCCCGGACCGCATAAATCTCGCGGGTTACTTCCTGGGTCTGGTAGATGTCCGGCGCGCTGGCATTCTGCACCCCGCCGATCCGGGCCGGCGTCAGGGTCAGCGAACGATCGAGCGGATACCCGGCGACCACCGCGTTGGTTCCCGTCCCGGCCAGGGGGGCGAACTTCAGCGGCTTCGCGTGCAGGCCGGGGACATCGAGAATCGCGATGTCGCCCTTGGGGTCATAGAGCACCACCTTGGCCGGGAACTGGCGGCCGCTCGGGGTGAACACGGCCGGCCCTCGGTCGACGCCGGCGACCACGTGCGCGTTGGTCAGGACACGTCCCGGTGAGATGACAAACCCGGACCCCTCGATCTGGCGCGAGCAGGTGGAGGCGGTGCCCATGACCTTGACCACGCTGCCCTGGTCGCGGCGGATCGCCGGGTACCGCAGGTACTTGCCCTGCGGCGCCCCCACGGTCAGCGGCGCTTCCGCGCCGATGCCGCCGAACACCTGCGGGTACGGGCCGCTGGCGAGCAGCCGGCGGAAGTCGGAGAACATGGTCCGTGCCGCCGACGGCATGACGCTGTCCACCGTGCGCAGCACCGCCGAGTTGCGCACCTCGCCGGTGATCGACGGGAATCCCGCGTTGACCACGGCCGAGCCGATCAGCCAGGCGATGAGCAGGACCGAAACCACGCTCACGACGGCTCCGCCGGCCGCGTCCAGGTAGGTCACCGGGCGCCAGGTGAGTCGCGACCGCAACGCCGCGCCGACCGCCGAGGCCAAGAGCTGGCCGACCATGGCCGCGATGAAGACCCCCACCACCGCGATCAGTGCCTGCCGGGACTGCTCGCTGGCCAGCGCCCGGGCCAGGGCGGGCGCGAACAGCGTGCCGACCACCGCGCCGATGAGGAATCCGGCGAAGCTAAGCACGCCGATGATGAAGCCCTGGCGGTAACCGGAGACAGCGAACGCGGCCACGAGCACGAGCAAGATCAGGTCAAGCAGGTCACCCGGCACGTCGTCAACGGTATATCGCTAGGCACCGTGCGCGGAGCGCCCGACGGGGTCATCCGGCACGGCGGCCGCCAACGCCTCGGCCGGCAGGTCCTCGACCCGGCCGGCATCCCACGGCCGCTCCCAGCCGCTGAGGGTCAGCAGCATGTCGATGAGGGCGGCGGTGAACCCCCAGACCAGCATGCCGCCGACCCGGAAGGCCGGACCGGTGGTGCCGGACGGATGCCGCACTGTCAGCCGGTTCGCGGGGTCGGCAAGGTCACGGATACGGACCCGGACCGCCGCGGCCACCTCGGCGGGGTCGGCCGGCCCGACCGCGACCGGCCGGCGCCACCAGCCGAGGACCGGAACGACCCGGAATCCGCTGTTGGAGATGAACAGCTCGGGCGCCGTCCCGATAACGTCCACCCCGGACGGGTCCAGGCCGACCTCCTCCGCCGCTTCCCGCAGGGCGGCCTCGACCGGGCCGGCGTCCCGTGGCTCGATCGCGCCGCCGGGAAAGGCGGGCTGCCCGCCGTGCCTGCGCAGCCCGGGTCTGCGCTGGATGAGCAGCAGGTCCGGGTCGGAGCCATCGGTGCCGGGTGCCGCGGACCCGAAGAGCACCAGGATCGCGGACGGCCTGCCCACCCCGGCGGGCGGCCGCAGCAGCGGCGGCACCGCGGTCCTGGCTATCGCCGCGGCCAGCTCAGGCAGCCACGGCGGCACCGGTGCTTCATCCTGGGTCACGAGAACGGCCCGGTCTTGACCAGCTTGGCTGCCACCTTCGGATCTACCGGACCCAGGCCGAAGGAGGGGCAGAGCCGCGCCAGCGCGCAGACCCCGCAGGCCGGCCGGCGAGCGAGGCACACGCGGCGGCCGTGCCAGATCAGCCGGTGCGACAGGACCGTCCACTCCGAGCGGGGGAACAGCGAGCCGACATCGGCCTCGACCCGGTCCGGCTCCGTCGCGGTGGTCCAGCCAAACCTGCGGGCCAGCCGGCCGAAGTGCGTGTCCACGGTGATGCCAGGAATGCCGAAGGCGTTCCCGAGCACGACGTTCGCCGTCTTCCTGCCGACGCCCGGCAGCGTGACAAGGTCCTTCATCCGGCGGGGCACCTGCCCGCCGAACCGGTCTCGCAGCGCGGCCGACAGGCCGATCACCGCCTTGGTCTTGGCCCGGTAGAACCCGGTCGGCTTCAGGATCGCCTCCACGGTCTCCGGGTTCGCCGCGGCCAGATCCTCGGCAGTGGGGTACCTGGCGAACAGCGCGGGCGTCGTCAGGTTCACCTGGACATCGGTGGTCTGCGCGGACAGCACCGTCGCCACCAGTAGCTGGAACGGGTCCTTGAAGTTCAGCTCGGTGTGTGCGTCCGGGTACAGCTCGGCCAGGATGCGGTTCATCTGCCGCGCCCGCCGGACCAGCCCCAGCCGGGTCTCGGGCTTCCGCTTGCGAACCCGGGCCGGCGGAGTCACGTCGGTCACCATGCGGCCAGCCTAGAGGGCGCCGCCGCCTGGCGGCCGGCAGCACCGTAAGCGCGCCGGCGCCCCGGGCGAAGGCCCCGCCAGGCCGGCGGCGGCCTGGACGCCACGCGCCGGACCCGGCCGCGGACTTCCGGAGCCGGACACAGGTCACCGCCCGGGTCCTCGCCCTCGCCGAGGGCCCGGGCGGTGACGGACGGCGTTGTGCAGGTCAGCCGGTGTTCCTGGACAGGGTCAGCGACTGGGTGTTGACGTAGGACTGGGCGGTGACCGGCTTGAGCGCGGTGCCCCTACCGGTGTTGTGCGTGTTCACGTACTGCAGGGCGAGCGGGGAACCGGTGTCGAAACCGCTGGTGACGGTGCCGGAGATCGTCTCCACGCCATTGGCGTCGGTCACGCTGAGGGTCCCGTTGGAGGGGTTGAACCCGCTGCCGGCCGGCCAGTTGATGGTGAAGGTTCCGGAGAAGTTCTCCGCGTTGACGCTGGCGGTGCCCGACAGGATGGCGGTAAAGGTGCCGGTGCCGGGGAGCGCTCCGTTGAAGAGGTCACTGCAGCCGCTGGTGGTGCCGGTGAGGACCGCGTGCTCGGCCTTGAGCTTGCTGGTCCGCAGCCCGGGCGAGTAGCTGATCTTGCCCGCGACACTGGTGCAGCTGTCGGTGACCACGTAGCCGTTGACGCCGGCGTGGGCGACGCTGGCGTGGGCGACACCGCCGCCGATACCGAGCAGGCCGGCCAGGCCAGCCCCTGCGGCCACGGTGGTGACCAGCGCGGGGCGAAGGCGCCGGGCGGCGAAGTGGCGGATGACGTTCATCGGATATTCCTTTCAGATGGACTTTGCTTGTCGGTGGCTGATGCCTGCCTGGCAGCCTGCCCGGCCCGCTCGTCCGGGGCATCCGTGCCCGGCACGGATCCGCCACCGATCCGCCACCGATCCGCCACCCACGGCCGTGGCTCCATTGGCGGCCTGCCTCACCCGGGCCGGTCATCGAGGCCTTCGGCGCTGTCCTCGGGGCGACGTACGATGAGCAGCCGTGACCGTATCGGCAGTGATATTCGACTGGGGCGGCACGCTCACGCCCTGGCACACCATCGACCACGACGAACTCTGGCGCGTTATCTGCGCCCCCCACTACGACCACGATCAGGTGGCCGGTACGGTCGCCATGCTCCGTTCGGCGGAAAATCATCTCTGGGGGATCGCGACGCGCGAGCAGCGGAGCGCGACCCTCGATGAGCTCTTCGCCCGGGCCGGGGTGAATCCGTCGGAAGAATTCGTTGCGGGGTATTTCCGGGCTTGGGAGCAGCACACGCTGACCGACCCGGAGGCGGTCGAGGTGCTGCTGGAACTGCGCCACCGCGGGATCAAGATCGGCGTGCTGTCGAACACGATGTGGCCCCGCGCCCACCACGAGCGGATCTTCACCCGCGACGGGCTGATCGACCTGATCGACGGCGCGGTGTACAGCAGCGAGATCCCGTGGACGAAGCCGCACCCGGAGGCGTTCCGGGCCGCGATGGCGGCGGTCGGCGTGACCCGCCCGCAGGATTGTGTCTACGTGGGCGACCGGCCCTTCGACGACGTGTACGGTGCGCACCAGGCGGGGCTGCGCACCGTGCTCGTCCCGAACAGCGACGTGCCGGCGTTTGCCGGGGCGGAGCCCGATGCGACCATCGGACGGCTCAGCGAACTCATCGCGGTGATCGACCGATGGTGAGTCGGCCGCGCACCGCGGCCGGCCGCCACTGAGCGGACCGGAGCCCGCCGGGCCTGCTCAACGGGTGGAGTCGGCTCCGGAGCGCGCGGCGATGCCGTGCACCGCGCACAGTTCTGGCCGGAACGAACGCCCGGCGAGGGCCGCGGCGAGCGACCCGGCGGCCGGCTCACGCGGGTTGACGTGCCGGCCGAGGGTCACCACCGCCACCCGCCTGGCGCCGGCCAGCTTGAGCGCGATCGCGGCCGACTGGGCGCTGGAACCCGAGGTCCACGTGTCGTCGAGGAGCAGGACGCTCGCGCCGGCCAGCCGCGCCGGCGCCCGGAACCGGCCGGGGTCCAGATCCCGGGCCTGCACCGGCTCGCGGGCGCAGACGGCCAGATCGGCCCAGGGCAGGGCCACGTATGGCTTTACCAGGGCGCGCAGCGGATGGGTGCCAGGCCGGCCGCGGCCGCTGGGCACCACGGCGACGTGGGTGGGCACGGCCATCCGCGCGCGCGTCCAGACGCAGCGTCCGTGATCGTGCAAGAAGACGAGCAGCGTCGCACGCAGCGCCCGGCGGGCCGCGTCCCGGTCCGGGGCATCGGACTTATAGAGCCACAACGCCCGCGCGTAGCCGGTCCCGGCGACCGAGTAGGAGACCGGAACCACGATGTCAGCGAGCATTCCGGCCGCGTAGTACCAGTGCAGCGCGCACTGGTAGCAGCGCCGGAAGCCGGGCCGGGCCGGGCCCCGGCACACCGCGCAGCAGCCCGGCCCGGCGGGCAGCGGCCCCCGCAGCCAGGGCGCGTGCCGCCCGGCCACCGACCGGAGGCGATCCCACATCAGGGCGCGACGGGCCCGGCGGGTCCGGCCGGGCCCGCTGATCGGGGCTTCATGCGGCCCGATGCTAGGCCGCGGCTCGGACGCTCCGGCGAGTCCGGCCCGGCGAATCAAGGTCGATGTACGGTTACCGACCCTCCAGCGTCGGCGATGTGCCATCGACACCTCGTCCGGCGGGCGGCGCGGGGCGGCGGGCGGCGCCGGGCGGCGGGCGGAGAGTGCCGGGACGGCCGGAGAGTGCCGGGACGGCGGCCGGCGCCGGGGCGGCCGGAGAGTACCGGGGCGGCCGGAGAGTGCGGGAGCGGCGGGCGGTGCCGGGCGGCCGGAGAGTACCGGGGCGGCGGGCGGTCAGGCTCCCGCGACCAGCAGGACGATCTTGCCGCGGACGTGCCCGGCCTCGCTGCGCTCGTGTGCCTTCGCCGCCTCGGCCAGCGGGAACTCGGAGTCGATGGCCGGGGTGAGCTTCCCTTCCTCAGCCAGTCGGGCGGCCTCGGGCAGCGCGTGGAAAGCCTGCGTCCGGCTGGTGACCTGGGCCCCGTGCTCGGCCGCGGAGAAGTTCGCGATCGTGACCACGTGGCCAGGATCGCCCGCGATCTCGATCAGCTCCTGGAGCGATCCCCGGCCGGAGGTGTCGAACACCGCGTCCACGCCGCCCGGCGCCAGCGCGGCCACCCGCGCGGGCAGCCCCGGCCCGTAGGTGGTCGGCAGCACGCCGAGGGAGCGCAGGAAGTCCTGGTTCGATTCGCCGGCGGTGCCGATGACGGTCACGCCGGCCGCGCGGGCGACCTGCGCGGCCGTGCTGCCCGCCGCGCCTGCCGCGCCCTCGATGAGGAGTGTCTGGCCGGCGGCCGGGCGGATGATCTCCAGGGCCCGCACCGCGGCCTCCGCGGCCACCGCCAGCCCGCCTGCTTGCGGCCAGCTCAGCGCGGCCGGCCTGGCGGTGAAATGATCAAGGACGGCGAGCTCGGCGTACGTGCGGGCGCCGAGGCCGAACACCTCGTCCCCCGGGCCGAGGCCCTGGACGCCCTCGCCCACCTCATCGACGACTCCGGCCGCCTCCAGGCCGGGGATCGCCGGGAACTCGGTCGTGAACATATCCCGGAAGAACCCCGACCGGACCTTCCAGTCGAACGGGTTGACCCCGGCCGCGCGAACCGCGATGCGCACCTGGCCCGGCCCGGCGTGCGGATCGGGCATCGTGGTCAACTCGAGGACCGAGGGATCGCCGAACTTCGCGAACGTCACCGCCAGCATGACCCCAGGATCCCAGGCTAGCCGGCCGCGGGCGAGCCATCCGCGTGATCGTCTGCACTCTTCGTGCGCTCGGACCGGACGAACACCGGCAAACGGGACACACCTCGTCCGCACGGCAGCGGCGGGAGAAGTGATCAAGGGGAACGGACCCGACGCGCGTGCTGAGGGCTGGCTGAGCTGGGCGCGCCTACAATCCAGGGGTGCGAGCGGGGATCCTGGAACGCGAGGCCGAACTGTCGGTTCTCGACGATGCCATCCAGGCGGCGGCCGGCGGGGACGGGTCGGTCGTGCTGGTCTTCGGCGAGGCGGGCATCGGCAAGTCGAGCTTGGTGGAGGCGGTGCGGGCCCAGCTGCCCGCCGAGGGCCGGATGTTCGTGGGCTACTGCGACGACCTGGCCACACCGCGGACGCTGGGGCCGTTCCGCGACCTGGTGGGCAGCGTGGGGTCTGAGCTCAGCCGGGCCGTGCTGGACGGCGGCGACCGGGACCGGATACTGACGGCGCTGCGCGCCGAGCTGGACTGGCCCCAACATCCGGCGGTCCTGGTCATCGAGGACATTCACTGGGCCGACGAAGCGACGTTGGACGCGCTGCGGTACCTGATCCGGCGGATCGCCGGGCTGCCTGCGGTCCTGGTACTGACCTACCGCGACGATGAGCTGGGCCGCGATCACCCGTTGCACGGCCTGCTCGGCCAGGCCTCCCGCAGCGACCAGGTGCGGCGGCTGCCGCTGCGGCGGCTGTCGGCCGAGGCGGTACGCAGGCTCAGCGCGGGCAGCGCGGTCAACGCGGCGGACCTGTTCGAGCTGACCTCCGGGAATCCGTTCTTCGTGCACGAACTGCTCGCCTCGGCGCAGGGCAAGAAGGTCCCGCCCTCGATCGCCGATGCCGTGCTGGCGCGGGTCCGCCAGCTGGACCCGGCCACCCAGGATGTGCTCGAGCAGCTGGCGGTGGTTCCGGCGGCGCTGGACCGCTGGCTGGTCGATGCGCTCGCCCCCCGCATCGTGCCCGACGCCACGGCGGCGCTGGCGGCGGCCGAGCAGCACGGCCTGCTCACGGTGTCCGCGCGCCGGATCTCGTTCCGGCACGAGCTCACCCGGCGGTCGATCGCGGCCGCGGTGCCCTCGGCCCGGCTGATGGCATTGAACCAGCGTGTGCTCGACGTGCTGGTCGAGCGGGACGAACCCGACGTGTCGCAGATCGTTCACCACGCGGCCCAGGCCGGTGACGAGGACGCGATCGTGCGCTTCGGCCCGGCCGCCGCCCGGGACGCGGCGCGGGCCGGCGCGCACCACGAGGCGGTAGCCCACTTCGCCCTGGTGCTCGAGCACGCCGACCGGTTCACCCCGCGAGAGCAGGCCGGCCTGTTCGAGCACTATGGCATCGAGTGCTACACGACCGCTTACGCGGAACGGGCGGTCGAGGCCATGCGCAGGGCGGTCGAGCTGAACCGCTCGCTCGGCCACCCCGCTCCGCTCGGTGCCAGCCTGCGGTGGCTGTCCCGGATGTACTGGTGGCAGGGAGATCGCGCGAATGCCGAGCGGGCCGGGGACGAGGCGGTGGCGGTGCTGGAACAGGCCGGTGATGACCGCCTGCTCGCCCTGGCCCTGAGTAACCAGTCCCAGCTGTACATGCTCGCCCATCGTTCCGCGTTGAGCATCGCCTACGGCGAGCGGGCCGCCGCGCTGGCCCGTCAGGCGGGTGATGCGGCCACTACCTCGCACGCACTGACGAACATCGGCACGTCCCGATGGAATGCCGGGGACCTGGCGACGGCCAAGGCCACCCTCGACGAGGCCCTCCGGATCGCCCTGGAAGCGGGCGACGTCGAGGACGCCTGCCGCGCCTACGTCTGCCTCGCCTGGAGCCTCCTCGACTGGTTCCGGCTCGACGAGGCCGATCGCTACATCACGGCGGGCATCCAGCTGGCTGAGGAGTCTGAATTCCTCGGCTTCCTGGCGTACCTGCACGTGGAACGGGCCCGGCTGGAAATGGCCCGGGGCCAGTGGGACGAGGCCGTTCGCTCCGCGGGGCCGGGCACGCGGGCCCCCATCCCGATGAGATGCGCGGCCTTGACGGTGCTCGGCCGGATCGCGGTCCGGCGCGGGCAGCCCGAGGCGGCCGGCCTGCTCGGCTCAGCCTGGGACCTGGCCACGCAGATCAACGAGATGCAGCGGACCGGCCCGGCGGCCGCCGCCCGCGCCGAGGAGGCCTGGCTGCGCGGCGACCAGGACCGCGTCCGCGAGATCGCCATGCCCGTCTACCTGGAAGCCAGACAGCTAGGTGACGTGGTACACCAGGCCGAGATGGGTTACCTGCTGACCAAGTCAGGGCACGCCGTCGAGATCAGCGGCGACCATCCGTATGCGGTGCAGACGGCAGGGCGGTGGCGGGAGGCGGCCGAGGCCTGGCAGGCGGCCGGCTGCCCGTACGAGCACGCCGTGGCGCTGGCCGACAGCCCGGATCCGCAGTACCTGCTGGCCGCGCTCCAGGCGGCCGATTATCTCGGGGCCAGGCCGCTGGCCGCCCGGGTCCGGGAGCGGCTGCGCGCCGTCGGGGTCACGCGCATCCCGCGCGGCCCGGTGGGCGAGACGCGGGCCAACCCCGCGGGCCTGACCGCGCGGCAGGTCGACGTGCTGCGCCTGCTGGGCAGGGGCTACACGAACGCGCAGATCGCCCGGCAGCTGGTGGTCTCGGTCCGCACGGTGGACAGTCATGTCGCGGCCGTGCTGGACAAGCTGGGCGCGCGCGATCGCCGCCACGCCGCCGAGCAGGCCGCTGAACTCGGTGTGCTCGACGGCGAGGATCGGTAGCCGACCGGCCCGGCTTCGGTAGCGTCCGCGGATCCGGCGCCGGGCCGGGCCGGCATACCTCTGGGAAAGGGCCGAAGACGCCCCGGCCCGGCCGAATGGCTCGGCCGGGCGGACCAGAGGAGAAACTCATGCCGATCGATCAGGACAAGCTGACGGACTTCCTGCACAAGTTCGTGGGAGACCTCGGCGCGACGATGGCCGCGGGCAACGTGCTAGTCGGGGACCGGCTGGGCCTGTACCGGACGCTGGCCGAGCATCCGATGCTGCCCCGCGAGCTCGCCGAGCGCACCGGCACTGCCACCCGCTACGTGGACGAATGGCTGCGCGGCCAGGCGGCCGGCGGGTACGTGCAGTACGATCCGCAGGCCGGCACCTACTCGCTCACCCCGGAGCAGGCTTTCGCCCTGACCGACCCGGACGGAGCGGTCTTCGCGCCCGGCGCTTTCGAGCTGGCGCTGGGAGCGCTGAAGGCCGAGCCGCGGGTCATCGAGGCGTTCCGGAGCGGCTCGGGGATCGGCTGGCACGAGCACGACGACGAGGTGTTCTCGGGCTGCGAGCGGTTCTTCCGGCCGGGCTATGCGGCCAACCTGGTGTCCGGCTGGCTGCCGGCCCTCGACGGCGTGGAGGCCAAGCTGCACGCGGGCGCCCGCGTCGCCGATATCGGCTGCGGCCACGGCGCGTCCACGGCGCTGATGGCCCGGGCGTACCCGAACTCCACCTTCACCGGGTCCGACTATCACGAGGACTCGGTCATCCGGGCGCGCAAGCAGATCGCCGAGCAGGGCCTGGACAGCCAGGTGAGGTTCGAGGTCGCGTCGGCGCAGACGTTCAACGGCGGCCCGTATGACCTGGTCACCAGCTTCGACTGCGTGCACGACATGGGCGACCCGCTCGGCGCGGCGCGGCACATCCGGCAGATGCTGGCGCCGGACGGCACCTGGATGGTGGTCGAGCCCGCGGCGGGCGACACCGTGGCCGACAACCTCAACCCGGTCGGCCGGGTCTACTACTCCTTCTCGACCTTCCTGTGCGTCCCGAGCGCGCTGTCCCAGGACGGCGGCTACTCCCTCGGCGCCCAGGCCGGCGAGCAGTCCGTCGCCCGGCTCGCCACCGACGCCGGGTTCACCCGCTTCCGCCGGGCCGCCGAAACCCCCTTCAACATCGTCTATGAAGTCCGCCCGTAGGCCGTCGGGGGCCGGGCCGGACCGTCCAGGCCGCGCGGCAGCCGTTAGGGATGCGAATTTCCGAACGGCTCCGCGCGGCCTCGCGCGCGATCGGCAAGCCGTGCCTGGGAATTGCCTGGTGCCGGGTCATGACCGGCTGGCCGGCCGCCGCCGCGGCGCGGACATCGGCCCGCGGCGATCGGCGCCGTGATGGGATGATCGGGCTGTGCCCAGGGGCGGTGGCGGTAACCGCGGCGGCGGCTCGCGACAACGGCGGCCAGCCGAGGGTGCGACGCTGGGCCGGTATCAGTCCAAGCGCGACTTCACCCGCACGCCCGAGCCTGCCGGGGTGACCCCGCCGACCCCGGCCAGCGGCGCGCGCCGGTTCGTCGTGCAGCGTCATCGGGCCCGACGGCGGCACTATGACCTGCGATTCGAGATCGATGGCGTGCTGGTGAGCTGGGCGGTGCCGAACGGCCCGACCCTGGACCCGACGGTCAGACGGCTGGCCGTGCACGTCGAAGACCACCCGATCGAGTACCTCGACTTCGAGGGGGTGATCCCGCGGGGGGAGTACGGCGGGGGCGACGTGATCGTGTGGGATTCCGGCACCTGGCAGCCGCACGGCACCGACGACCCCGCCGCCGCGGTGGCGGCCGGGGAGTTGCACGCGGATGTCTATGGCAGCAAGCTGCGCGGCCGCCTGGTGCTGGTCCGCCGGGGACGCGGCGACGAGGACTCAGACCAGTGGCTGCTGCTGCACAAGGACGACGAGTACGCGGTCCGCGGCTGGGATCCGGAGGACTACCCGAAGTCGGTGCTCAGCGGGCGGACCAACGAGGAGGTCCGGGCCGACCCGGAACGGATGTGGCGCTCGGACCTGCCTCCCGCCGAGGCGTCGATCGTGCTGCGCCCGCCGGTCATCCCCGGCCCCGACGACGAGGAACTGGCGGCGCTGGAGGACCTGGGCGGCACGGGCTGGTGGGAGGTGTTCGGCCGCCGGCTACGGCTGACCAACCTGGACAAGGAGCTGTTCGCGGGCCGGGACGACGAGCCGCCGGTGACCAAGCGCGAGCTGATCGGCTATGCCGCCCGGATCGCCCCGGTGGTGCTGCCGTACCTGGCGGGCCGCCCGCTGAACATGCACCGTTTCCCCGGTGGCGCCGCCGAGCCCGGCTTCTGGCAGAAGCAGCTGCCCGAGCACGCGCCGGACTGGATCCCGCGCTGGGACGACCCGGACGCCGAGCGCGGGAAGACCACCACCTACCTGGTGGCCGATGAACCCGCCGCGCTGATCTGGGCGGTGAACTTCGGCGCGATGGAGTGGCACCCCTGGACCTCGCTCGCCGCGAACCGGGACAGCCCGACGTACGCACTGATCGATATCGACCCCGGCGAGGCCACTCCGTGGGACGACGTGCTCGTGCTCGCGCGGCTGCACCGGACCGCGCTGGAGCACCTCGGCGTGCGGGCCGCGGCCAAGCTCACGGGGCGGCGCGGCATCCACATCTGGATCCCGGTGGCCGACGGGCTCAGCTTCCACGACACCCGCGCCTGGACCTCGCAGTTGTCCAAGGCGGTCGGCGCGGTCGTGCCCGAGCTGGTCAGCTGGAAATGGGACCGTGGCGACCGCGCAGGCCGGGCCCGGCTCGACTACACCCAGAACGTTCACCACAAGACCCTCGTCGCCCCCTACAGCCCGCGCGCCGCGGCCGGCTCTCCGGTCTCCGCGCCGATCGGGTGGGACGAGCTCGATGATCCGTCACTGCGGCCCGACGGCTTCACCATCCGCGGCGAGCTCGCGCGCGTGGCCGAGCGCGGCGACCTGTTCCGCACCGTCCTTGACCGGAACCAGCAGCTGCCGGCGATCCACTAGCGGTCAGAGCGTGCCTGGGTGCCCGGGCACGCTTTTAGCTCGCGACGGGCCTGACCGCGGGGACGTCACCGACGTTGACGGCGAACTGATTGCGGTCGGCCGGGTAGACGCTGATCGTGAGCCGAACCGGCCTGGCCTCCTGGTCGAAGGTGGTGCGCAAGACCGAGAAGACGCCCACGCGGCCGTCGGCGGGAAGCTTGAAGAACGCCGTCTCAACCTCGTCGGGCGCACGCACCTTGATCTGGTCCCGGTAGCCAACCTGCTTGATGCCGAATTCTCCGGCCAAATAGGCGACCGCACCCTCTTCGATCTCGGAAGCTTCGAGCAGCCGGCTGGCACCGCGGAGGGCGAGGCTCATCGGGTAGATGGACGTCTGCATGGACCAGGGAGTGTCGTCGATGAAGCACCTCTCGTGACGGCTGATCACCGAAGCGCCCCTGTCGACGCCCAGAGCCTCGGCGACCTGGGCGGTTGCTTCCTGGATCTCCACCTGGGGAGAGCTGACCCGTGGCTCCCGGCGCTCCGCCTTGACCGCCGCTTCGTAGACGGCGGTCTCGTTGCTCCCCGGATCGCCGGTGAGCGTGGTGACGAAGGGCGTAATCCGCTCGGTGACGAAGGTTCCCTGGCCCGGGCGCGTCTCGACCAGGCCCCGGGTGATCAGCCATTTGATCGCGTCGCGGACGGTGTTGCGGGACGCGTTGTATTGCTGCTGAAGATCATTTTCGGTGGGGAGCTGGGATCCGGGGGGAACTTCGTCAGTCTTGATCTTCTGACGCAGATCGTCGGCGATCTGCCGGTACATCGCCTCAGCCATGTGCCCTCCCAGAGATACCAACCAGCCTGACGAGAAGGCTGAATAGCCTCAAGCGGATCATTCTGCTGGCTCCGGTCATCCAGATAAGTGGGATGGATCCGGTTTGACCGATTCGCCGCCGGGTATTGCTCAGATATGTACCACTGGTTGGGATGACTCGGACGGCTGGGTCCATGCGGGCGATTCTAGCAGTTCAACCGCTTGGGCGCATTAGAACCAGCCGACCAGTTCCCGCCACCCGCCTGACCCGGATCACCCATACCGGGCACAGGTACCCAGCCGGAGCCTGCGAGCCACCACTCCGCAGGCTAGGGAGTGAGGGGGACCTCCCATGGTAGGGATCATCGCCATCACAGCCGTCGGAATCTTCATCATCGGGGTCGTAGCCGGGATCGTCCTGGTCGCCAGCTACGGCATCCGCCGGGAGGAAAAGCAGGGACTCTTCTTCGCGGATGAGCCCTCGGACGGGGTGAACTCGGCGGCCAGGCGGCTGAACGGCCTGCACATCGTCCGGCAGCCCGCGCCGGTCCGCCGCGACGCTGACGTGCGAACGCGAATCTGACTTTCGGTCAGGGTCGGGGGATGAGCGGCGCCGCGCTGGAGCGGATCACGCAAGGGCGCTGGCGCGCGGGGCGGCGGTTCGGCGGCATCGGCGCGCCTCGGCCGCTGCAGGACCCCGCGCTGTGCTGGGCCCGTTATTCGAGCGGGCCGGGGTAGGCCTGTTCGGCGCGGTCGGCGAACTTGCTGGTCTGCCGGCGGACCAGCAGGATCGCGACCACGATCGCGATAACGGCGGCGCCGATGAAGACGAGGTTGATGATGCCCGACGCGCGCTTCAGGGCGTTGCCGGCGAGGTACGCCGCGAAGGTCCAGATGGCGGCCCACACGATCCCGCCCGCGGCGTTGGCGGGCAGGAACCGCCGCCAGCGCATCTTGCTGGTGCCGGCGAGGAACGCCGCGTAGGTGCGCAGCACGGATACGAACCGTCCGAAGAACACGACCTTGACGCCGTGCAGGTCGAACAGGTAGCGGGCGGTCTTCAGCTTTCGCTCGTCCAGTCGTACCTTGGGGCCGTAGCGGCGGGCCAGCCGGTAGCCGCCCTTGTCGCCGATCCAGTAGCCGATGTTGTCCCCGATGATCGCGGCGGCCGCCGCGACCAGGAAGATCAGCCACGGGTTCAGCCGGTGCGTGTGCCCCGCGTAGATCGCCGCGGTGATCAGCGCGGTCTCGCCCGGCAGCGGTATGCCCAGGCTCTCCGCGCCGACCAGGACGAACACGGCCAGATAGCCGTAAGAAGTGATGAGACTGCCGATGCTCACTACGGGCCGCCATACTCGCGTGCCTGGTAGACCTGCTCGGCGAACCGCTCGAGCGCCTCCGCGCACTCCTTGAGCCGCCGTTCGGCCAGCGGCGCGCTCGGGGCGGCGAACAGATCCCGAACCTTGATCGCACGGTACCAGCGCCGTAGCCGGTCCAGGCTCTGCTCCTCCTCGTTCAGCTCGGCCAGTGTCAGCTTGCCCTTGGCCACCTCACCGTCCAGTTCGGTCTCGTACTTGCCGCAATCGGCCACGAACTCGGTCCACTCTGCTTCTCGCTGCCCGGTGAACTGTGCCTCTAGCTGCGCATCCTCGGCGTCCTGATCGCCTACCGACAGCACCACGGGATGCCCCCCTGCAGCCTGGATCGCGACGGTCACCTGCACGAATCCGGTGTCGAAGCCCTCGCCCTGCGGCACCGCCCAGGTGCCCTGCTGCAACGGCACCGCGCCCAGCCGACGCAGTTCCCGCCAGATCGCCACCCGGTGCCGAGACGGCTCGGCCGCCAGCCGGTAAATGATCACCCGCCAGGGCACCGGCGCCACCTCACATGCGGCGAGCTCGCCTGCGGCACGGCCGCGGTCCGTTAGGCCGCCGGCCGCAGCGGGGCCCGGCTCACGCGGGCTGCCCGGGCAGTCCGCGTGAGCCGGGGCTTCGGGCCGCGCTGGCGAGCCCCGCCGACAGCGCGGTCACTTCCTGGCGCACGTCCTGGGTCAGGCTGGCCGCCGCGGACCGCAATCTCTGACAGCATCATGCACTTCCCCTCACCGGCGGGGCAGCAGGCCGCTACCGGGTGGCTTGTAACCCGTGCTACATATAGAACAGTAACCTATGTTGAGGGGTTCCGCTTCCGCGATTTGGTCTCCCGGGTCTCGCTAAGCTCGTCGCTGGCCCGCAGCTGATCTCGGCCCCGGCCGGGCCGGTCACTTGATCAGCTCCAGGTAGACGATGCTGCCCACGCCGACGACCAGGCAATAGATGGCGAATGGGTTGAGGGTGCGAGTGCGGAAGTAGCGGAGCAGAAACCTGACCGACAAGTAGGCGCCTACCCCGGACAGGATGCTGCCCACCAGGACCTGGCCGCGGATGCCGTTGCCGAGCGAACCCATCAGATCCGGGATCTTCAGCGCCCCGGCGGCCAGGATCACCGGCGTGGCCAGTAGGAACGCGAACCTCGCGGCGTCCTCGCGGGACAGGCCGCGGAACATGCCCGCCACCATCGTCACCCCGTCCCGGCTGATCCCCGCGAGCAGGGCGAGGATCTGCACCGACCCGATCAGGGTGGCCTGGCCGGGGCCGATCTCCGTCAGTCGCCGGTCCGATGCCACCCCGTCGGCCACTTCCTGGCTCCGGACGGCTGCGTGCCCCGAGGCGTGCCGGGCAGGGCCGCTCCGCCCGGTGCCGGCGAGCGCGAGTTCGCGCTCAGCGGCCACGCGCCGGTCGGCCCGCCGCGACGATCGCCGGAACCGCTCCCCGGCGAACAGGATCAGCCCGTTTACGCACAAGAAGACCGCGGCGTAGACCGGCTTGCCGAAGATCGTCCGGAACGCATGCTCGAAGGCCAGGCCGACCAAGCCGACCGGGATAGTGGCCAGGATGATCATCCAGGCCATCTTCTCGTCCACCGACAGCCCCTGCCAGCGACTGGTCCCCGGCGCCGGCCGGATCAGCGGCCCGAACGAGGTGAAGAATCCCCTGATGATCCGGATCCAGTCCCGCCAGAAGTAGACCAGCAGCGCGATCGCAGTAGCCACGTGCAGGCCGACGATGTAGGCCAGGTACGGCGATTCGGGCGCGGCCACGTTCAGATCCTTCGCCCAGCTGCCGCCGACCAGGGCCGGAAGCAGCACGTTGTGCCCGAGGCTGGACACCGGGAAGAGTTCGGTGACGCCCTGGATCAGGCCGACCACGGCCGCCTCCAGGTAAGTCAGGTGAGTCATGCCTGGCCTTTCACGTGCGGGGAGATCTCATCCGGGCACCGGGTCCCAGCCATGCCAGCGGAACAGGCGCGGGCAGTCAGCCGGCGCGAGCCAGCCACATCGCCCTGCCCGCCTTGACTTTTGATTCTACAAGACTGTAGAAGCTGAATCGCGGGTCCCGGTGACAATCGGAAAGAAATCCGGCCGGGCGGAGCCGGACTGCGGCTACCGGCGCGGCGATCCGCTCCCTGGCCGCGGCCCGGATGCTCAGGCCGGATTCCCGCTCACGACGACACCACGATCATGATCGTGTGCCCGATCCTAATCTTGTCGCCCTTCTTCAGCCGCTGGGGGGCGTGGATGCGCCGGCCGTTGAGCCATGTGCCGTTGGTTGAGCCGAGGTCTTCGACGTACCACAGGCCGTGGGCGATCTGGAACCGGGCATGCCGGCTGGAGGCAAACTCGTCGCTGATCGCGAGGGTCCCCTGGCGGCCGGTGGTGAAATTGGCGTGGAAGGTATGGCGCTGCTCTCCGGCCTGGATGAGCAGGGACCGGTTGGGAGCCGCTGCCTCGACGATCGTGCTGCCGGTTTGCGCGGCCACGGCGGACACGACCGCTCTCCAAGCCTGCTGCTCTTCCCCGGTCAGCTCTTCCCACGGCGGCAGAGGCCGAGGCTGGGCCTCCCGGTGGGCCTCGTAGGCGGTCCGGGCGAGGTGTTCGAAGCCGGAGCTGCTCACCTCATCGATGATGCCAGAGGCAACGGAGTGCTAGCTGACCGTCGGCTGCACACACAGCGAGGTGTCTAGGGGTTCGGCGCGGCCCGGACCGGATCGGTGCGCCCGGACCGACGCAGGCCTGGTGCGCTGACCGCCCGGTCCTTACTATTGCCGCAGGGCAGGCACGGTGCTACTTTCCGGCACCTCAGGGGATCGGCACTGCCCTAACGGTGCGAAGGGGGCACGCGATGAGCTTCTCGGTGCAGGGCGACTATTTTGAAGTGTGCAGCTGCGATGTCAGCTGCAACTGCGTCTGGCTCGGTCCCGCCACCCGGGACGACTGCGACCTGCTGCTCGCTTGGCACGTCACGAGCGGCAACAAGGACGGTGTGGACCTGTCCGGTCTCAACGCCGTGATGGCCGTGCACTCGCCCAAGCGGATGACCGACGGCGGCTGGAAGGTGGCGCTGTACCTGGATGACCGGGCCTCGGCCGAGCAATCCGAAGCTCTGGGTGCGGTCTTCTCCGGTGCCGCGGGCGGTCATCTTGCCAACCTGGGTCCGCTGATCGGCGAGGTGGCGGGGGTGGAGCCGGCGACGATCAGGTTCGAGAAGTCCAACGGCTCGCTGCACGCGGAGGTGACGGGTGCGCTTTCGATGAGTAGCGAGCAGGTCGTCGGGATGGACGGCCAGGAACCAGCCGTGATCGCGAACGCGCCGTTCGGTGCCGTAACCCAGCCCGTCCGGCAGGGCACGTCCGCGGACGTGAGTTACCACGGCCACTGGAACATGAACTTCTCCGGAACCAACAGCTTCATCACCGACTTCCGCTACGAAGGCTGACGAGGGTTCGGTCATGGCTAACCAGGCTGGGTCGGCCGTGGCCCGGCCGGTACAGAGCCTTCCCCGGGGCCAGCTCATCCGGCCGTGGATTGCCCTGGCCGCGTTCGCGGCGGCGGCCTGGGTGGTCACCATCGCGCTGGCCGAGAGCATGGGCAACGGCCCGGGCACGATGGGCCTGGCTCTGTTGCCTTTCCTCGGGCTGTGGGTGGTGATGATGGCCGCGATGATGTTCCCGTCCGTCGCCCCGGTCGCCGTGCTGTGGACCCGCCTGATCACCGGAGCTTCGGCCGGCTGGACACGGGCGGCGCGGATGAGCCTGTTCACCGGTGGCTACCTGCTGGCCTGGGCCGCCGTCGGCGCCGCAGCCTTCGCTGCCCTGGTCGGAACGGGCCGGCTAATCGATGCCTCCCCGGCCATGGCGAAGTGGCTGGGCGTGGGCATCTTCGCTGCGGCAGGCAGCTACCAGCTCACCCCGTGGAAAGACCGGTGCCTGAGCCGGTGCCGCTCACCCGTGGGCGCGCTCATGTACTACATCGGGTTCAAGGGCCGCAGCCGCGACGTGCGCGTCGGCCTCCATCACGGCGCGACCTGCGTCGGCTGCTGCTGGGGCCTGATGGTCCTGCTTATCGCGGTGGGAGTGATGAACGTGCCCGCGATGGCGGCCCTGGCCGCGGTGATCTTCGTCGAGAAAATCTGGCGCTACGGCAAGCCGTTCGGCCGGGCGGTCGGGCTCGCCCTGCTGGCGACCGGCGTCCTGGCCATCTGGTTCCCCTGGCTGCTCCCCGGGCTGCACATGGCCAGCATGCCGATGACGTGACCAGCCCCGGCCCGTTCCGTTATTTGATGGCCTGCAGCAGCTCCCGGCAGGCCTGCTCGCACCGTCGGCATGCCTCGCCGCAGATCCGGCAGTGCTCGTGCATCCGGGCATGCCGCTCGCACTCGTCACCGCAGCTCTGGCAGATGGCCGCGCAGGCCTCCAGCAGCGGCCTGCTGACCATGGCGTCGGACTCAGCCTGACGGCTCAGCACCCCCAGGGTCGCAGCGCAGATATCGGTGCAGTGCAGGCACAACCGGATGCACTTGACCATCTCGGTCACGTTCGGCTCGCCCAGGTCGGCATCGACGTCAGCAGCGCAGGCCTGAGCGCAGTCACTGAGCGCGTCAATCGTGGCGGCCAGCACACCGTCGTCAACGCTGCGGGCGCGTGGATAGGTCTCTAGCATTTGCCTGGCGTAGCTCATGGCTCGCTCCCTCGCAGTGTGCTGCCACACGGACCCAGTTTGCTATCCAGAACGCTACCGGCAGCCCGCGGAGCCACGCTGCCCCCCTGACGACCACTGGCCAGGGGGCCAGCGACTTCGTGATCAGGCGCCGGCGGCCTGGTGGCAGGAGGTAAACCGAGAGCCGAGGCTCGATTCGTTCGATCCGGGCATGCGAGGATGGCCCGAGGGCCAGTTGCCTCCGTTAGGCAGGGATATGACCGGGTTCGTCGTCGGTAGCATCGCCGGTGTTGCCATCATCGTGCTGGTGGCGCTGGTGCCGCGGGGACTCCGGCCAGCCGGGGAGTCCGACGGGCAGACGGACCGCGATCATAAGAAGGAGCCCATGGCAGCCGCAGGGCGCGCGCGTGCTTGGCGGCCGTTGCGCAAGGACGGCCAAGCCGGGATGCTGCCACCCGGAGCGACGGTCACCTTCGCCGCCGAGCGGCGGCTGGCCGGTATCGATGAGGTACTCGCCGCCCTGGACCGTGACCTGGTCGGACTGGTCCCGGTGAAGAAGAAGGTGCAGGAGATCGCGGCGTTGTTGCTGGTCGACCGCGCCCGGCAGAAGTTCGGCCTGAAGGCTCCGCGGCCCAACCTGCATATGTGCTTCACCGGCCCGCCCGGCACCGGCAAGACCACGGTCGCGCTGCGGATGGCCGACCTGCTGCATCGGCTTGGCTACCTGGAACAAGGGCAGGTGGTGCACGCCATGCGCGATGACCTGGTAGGCGAGTACATCGGGCAGACGGCGCCGAAAACCAAGCGGATCCTGGACCGGGCGATGGGCGGGGTCTTGTTCATCGACGAGGCCTACTACCTCTACCGGGATAACGACTCCAAGGACTACGGCCAGGAAGCGATCGACATCCTGCTCCAGGTCATGGAGAACGACAGGGACAAGCTCGTCGTCATCCTCGCCGGCTACAAGGACCGCATGGACACCTTCTTCGGTTCCAATCCCGGCATGAGCTCCCGCATCGCTCATCATCTCGACTTCGCCGCCTACCAGGTCGAAGAACTGGTGGCGATCGGCCGGCGGATGCTGGGGCAGGCGAACTATCACTTGTCGGGCGAGGCAGAGGGCGCGTTCCGCGCCTATCTCGGCAGCCAGATCGAGCAACCCCGATTCGCCAACGCCCGCAGTGTCCGCAACGAGCTAGAGAGCGCCCGCCTCCGGCACGCCCACCGCCTCGCCTCCGACCCGGAGCGCAGCTGGACCCGCGATGATCTCATGCGCCTCGAGCCCGTCGACATCCTGCCGCCCGGCAGTGCGAGATCGACGACACCGCGATCAGGTGCCGCCCTGGGGTGAACGCCCGGCCATCGGGGGACGGGCATCGCCACCTGGGGGTTCCAAGGCGGGCTCCCGTACGCCGTTACCATCACCTCATGCCAGCAGCGACCTACAGGCAGAGGAGGCAGATCGTGGACGGCGCAACTGTGCCTGTGGCGGTCGTTCCCAGCCGCACCGAAGCCGAGCTCATCGTCGGGATGCTGCGCAGCAATGGCTTGACGGCCGCGGTGTCGGCCGACGACGCCGGAGGACAGGACCCGCAACTGCAGATGCAGGGTGTCCGCGTATTGGTGGCCCCCTCCGATGAAGCCTCGGCCCGTCAGCTCCTGGCCGACACCGAGAACTCTTAGAGCAGGCGGAGTTCGAGCGCCCTCTCGATGGCTTCCAGGCGCGATGTGACGCCGAGTTTCTGGTAGATCGACCGGATGTGGGTCTTGACGGTGTTGCGAGAGATAAAGAGCGTGGTGGCTATCTGCGGGTAGGTACTGGCCGGGAGCAGCTTGAGGATGCGCATCTCGGCCGCGGTCAGGGGCTCGGCGGGCACATGCCGGGAACCGGACGGCTGCGGCTGCGCCGTCCGGTCCTGGAGGGCCGCGTTGATCAGCTGCTCGGTGAACGGGTCGGGCCGCAGCTGCGCCGCTTGGCCGGTTAGGTACCTCCTGACTTGCGGCGCGGCGGTGATGACCGTGTTGAGGAAGCCCCCGCGGCGGGCGGCTCCGAACGCGTCAGCCAGGATGCTGGCGGTGGCGGGATCGCCGCGCTCGATCGCGGCGGCGGCCAGCAGGAGCTGACGGATCAGCGCGCGTCGCGGCGTCAGTCCTCCGGGGTCCAGT
>DASXLW010000041.1:0-2124 GCA_036496025.1 Streptosporangiaceae bacterium | reverse complement strand
GCGATGGTCTGCTCGTCGCCGGTACGGCGAAGGAAGGCCAGCGCTGCCTCCGCCTCGGCGAGGTGCAGGTCCAGCGACGGTGCGCAGTCAAGCAGGTCCGTCACGGACTGGTAGTAGGTGTAGCCGGCGAAGGACAGGTTGCCGCCCGCGATCAGCCCCTCCCGGGCACGCCGGCTCTCGTGCACATCGGTCTCGACCGGCTCGCACCAGCAGGCGTAGATGCAGAACGCCATGCGTGCTTCCGAGGTGGCGGGCTCATAGCCGTGCGCCTCGGCCAGCGCCAGAATCTGCCGCGCGGCCTGATACGCGCGGGCGTAGTCACCGCGCAGCGCGGCCGTGGCCGTGGCCACGTAGGACGCGGGGCCGACCAGGGTGGGGCCCGGGCCGTCGTCGATCCAGATCCGCAGCGCTTCCAGTGTCAGCCAGGCAAACGTGACGAGGTCGCCGGAGAAGTAGGCAGCCGGCACCATCGCGCTGAGCAGTCGGCCCTCCGCCAGCAGCACCGGATCGCTGATCTCCGCCCGCCGGAGCTCGGCGGCGGTCTCGGTGTGATCCAGCCACCGGTACACGTCCTCCAGCTGACGGTCGACCTCGCCGCGGAGCCGGTCCGCGGCCGGCACGGCGGCGCCGAGCTCACGCAGCGACTCGATGCCCAGGGCGATCGCGTCGGCGAAACGGGTCCGGTGGGTCAGGCTGCGCGCCTGCACCGCCGTCGCGTCCGCCCGGTCCAACGCGGTCGGGCACAGTCGCTCGATTGTGCGATATTCCTCGTCCGCCTCCTCTAGGCGCCCCAGGCCGTACAGGGCGGCGTGATGGCCGGTGTGCACCTCCGCCAGCAGGGCGGTCTCGCCCGGGTCGATGAGGCGGACCGCGGCGGCAAGCAGCGCTTCCGCCAGCGCGTAGTCCCCGGTCAGACTCGCCTGGCCAGCCGCTCGGCGCAGCAACCCCACCACCACGTGCCGCTCCGGCGGATCGTCGACCGCGCCGACCACCGGCAGGTACTGCTCGGCCGCAACCGCGAACAACTCCGGCACCGCGGCCAGCCGCCTGGCCATCGCCAGCTGCAAGGAACGTCGCCGCGACGGGTCAAGACCGCGCAGGATCACCTCGCGGATCCGGTCGTGGCGGAACCGCACCGACGGATGAGCCCCTGGCTCCGCAACCAGCAGGCCATCCTCCAGCGCGGGCGCCAGCATTTGCTCCATTGCGCCCGGCGGCTCGGCGGTGGCAGCCTCAAGCACGCCCAATTCGGCCCGCCCGCCCAGGCACGCCATCGGCTCCACCACCTGCCGGGACGGCTCCGGCAAGGCGGCCACCCGCGCCGTCAGCAGCCCCGCGACCTCGGACTTGTCCAGGTGAGCGCGCACCGCCGCCTCGTCCCACTGCCACCCGGCGGCTGTCGCGGTCAGCACGCCCACGCGGCGCAGCGCGTTGAGCAGTTCCACGGTCTCATACGGATTGCCGGACGTGTACGGGCCCATCGCCTCGGCCAGGCCCGCGGCCGCGGCCCCGCCCACGTGCAGCATCTCGGCCACCATGGTGACCAGGGCCGGCACCGGCAGGTTGGCCAGCCGCACGTGCCGCACTCCCGCCGCCTCCCGCCACCGCGGCAGCAGCGCCGCCATCGGATGCGCCGCGTCCACGTCGTCTTCACGGTAGGCGCCGACCAGCAGCAGGCCCTCGACCGGCTCGTCGCTCAGCACCAGGTCGACGAAGCCGAGCGACGTGCGCCCGGCCCACTGCAGGTCGTCGACGAACAGGACCACTGGCCGTTTCCGCGAGGCGACCGCCCGCAGTACCCGTGCAGCGGCCTGCTGCGACCGGGTCTGCGCGGTCAGCGGGTCCCCTGGATCGGGCGGCACCGCAAGCAGCGCCGCGAATTCCGGCACGGTGGCGGTCACTAGCCCCGCATTCGGGCCAAGCGCTCCCACCACTCGCTCGCGGATCCTGGCGAGCTCGTCGTCTGGCTCGGCCAGCAGCAGCCGGCCGAGCGCGCGGAACGCCTGATTCAGCGCGTCAAACTCCAGGTCCCGGCGGTACTGGTCGAACTTGCCGGCCACGAACCAGCCGGCCCGGCCGGTCACCGCCGGGCGCAGCTGATCGGCCAGCGCCGTCTTGCCCACC
>DASXLW010000040.1:0-14731 GCA_036496025.1 Streptosporangiaceae bacterium | reverse complement strand
AGGAAGCCCCCGCGGCGGGCGGCTCCGAACGCGTCAGCCAGGATGCTGGCGGTGGCGGGATCGCCGCGCTCGATCGCGGCGGCGGCCAGCAGGAGCTGACGGATCAGCGCGCGTCGCGGCGTCAGTCCTCCGGGGTCCAGTGCTTCCAGGTGCCGCTGCGCCGCGTGATGGTCTCCGGCGGCCAGCGTGATCCTGGCTCGCAGCAGGCTGCGCGCCGCGGCGGGCAGCCCGTCGGCCAGCCGGGCGGGGGCTTGCTGGTCACCGAGCGACAGGCGCAGCAATGCCTCCAGTTCATCGGCCCTGGTCAGCAGCGCCGGCCCGGCTCCGAGCATGATCAGCCGTGCCTGGTCGATGGTGGCCAGCGCGTCGCGGACCTGGCCGCGGGCGGCCCAGATCGCGGCTCGGTCCAGCAGTGCGAAGAACTCGAAGGCGGGACGCCCGCGCTCGGAGATGGACAGCGCCTGCTCGGTGAAACGCTCGGACGTGTCCAGATCCCGCCGTTCCAATGCCAGTCCGGCCAGGGCGCGCAGGTGGTCCACGGCGAAGAAATGCTGATCGAACCCCAGCTGCTGCGCCGCCGCGTCCGCGGCCCTGGCGGCCTCGGCGGCTTCGGCCAGACGGCCGGTCTCCAGCCAGGCCAGCGCCTGCGCACCCGGCACCATCACCCGCTGGACCGGATCGGTCAGCTCCGGCGTGGCCAGCGCCGTTGCTGCCTCCCGGTCTACCGCCTCGTAGTCTTCCAGCCACGTATAGGCGCGCAGCAGGACGATCGGGATCGCGGCCACCCAGTCGTCGGCAAGCTGAGCCCGCTCCAGGGCCGCCCGCGCGGCATCAGCCTTGGCCACGGCCTGATCCGCCTGCCCGATCATCATGAGATATGCGGCTCGCGTCCCGGCGAGCCTGGCGGCCAGCCTGGAATCGGGCGGGATCGGCGGCTCGGCGCGTTCCAGCAGGTCGAGGTACCGGCCGCAGCGCACAGTGTCCCCGGACATCCCCAGGTCGAGCGCCAGCGCCAAGAACCGGTCCGGCGCCTGTACCAGCACGGCCGGATCAACCAGGCTCAGGTCGGGCGGCGGCGGCAGCGCCGGGTCGCGCACGTAGTCGGCAATCACCCGGTCCTGCAGCAGGATCAGGGCCCGGTCGGGCTGCCGGGCGGCGAACAAGTGACGGGTGGCACGGCGGATCTCGCCGGTGGCCTCGAACCATCCGGCCGCGCGCAGCTGGAGCTCCTGTTCCCGGCCGTGGTCGCGGGCCCGCAGCTCGGCGCGCAGCAGCTGGCGGACGAGGTGGTGGTAGCGGAACCTGGTCCGCTCCTCGTCGAGGGCCACGAGGAACAGGTGCGCGGCGTCGATGGCCTGCAGCAGCGCGCCCGCGTCCTGCCGTCCGGTGACCGCGGCGCTTGCTTCGGCGCTCAGCTCGCCGAGAATCGAGGTGTCGAGCATGAACCGGGCCAGCTCGGGTGGCTGACGGTCGAGCACCTCGGCGGCGAAATACTCGCCAATCGCCTGGCCGCGGATCTGCAGCGCCCGCGCCGCCTGCCCCGGATCCTTGGCGCTGCGCAACGACAGCGCAGCCATCTGCAGCGCCGCTGCCCACCCCTCGCTGCGCTGATGCAGCAGGGCCAGGTCATCATTGGTCAGTCCGACGCCGAACTTCGCCAGCAGTCTTCGGCTGTCGGCCAGCGAGAAGCCCAGATCGCTGTCGCGCAGTTCGCACAGCTGCCCGGACATCCGCAGCCGGCGCAGCCGCAGTGCAGGATCCATCCGGCTGGCCAGCACCAGCTGCGCGGCGTCGGCAGGCCAGTGCTCGATCAGATCGGTCATCTGCCCGCCCACCGCATGCGCCGCGCAGTGGAAGTCGTCCACCACCACTGCGGACCCGGCGGGAAGCTTGGCGGCGTCGTTGGCGATCGACGCTGTCACATCGGCCGATACCGCGCCGTCCATCGCCAGTAGATCGGCCGCGTCCGCGCCGAATCCCGGTTCGGCGCCCCCGGGGGGCCTCGATGAACCCGGACCAGAACCGGACCGGGTTCGCATCGGCCTCATCACACGACAGCCAGGCGGTGACGTCCGGCTCTCGGGCCGCGACCCAGCTCGACAACAGGACGCTCTTCCCCGCGCCCGCCGACCCCACGACCACGGTCAGCCGCTGGCGTGCCCCCGAGTTCAGTCGGTCACGCAGCGCCGACCGGGCCACCAGGGTGGAAGGCAACGTCGTGGGCCGGAACTTCGCCTGCGCGAACCGCGCCGCGCGCGGGGCAGCGCGCCCTGCCGCCGCGTCCTCTGCCACGACACGCCCCCGAGTCGATTCTCGCCAGTACCGATCGCTGTGTGCGGTCTGTGACTGATCCTAGAACGCCGCTGGGCGACCAGTTACGGCGGCAGCCGCAGATCACCACGGCAGGGTGATGACGGGGGCCTGACCGTGAGGCAGCCTGACACATGCATCGATCGGCAGGCAGAAGGGCGCCACCTGAGTGGGATCATGAAGATACGAGATCACTGTCACCGGTCAGGCCGGCCCCGGAGTACGCGCCGAATTCGACGACTGCACGATCACCATCGGCCCGGAGTCGACCACTCTGCGTGCCGAGCTGCCCGATCAGTGCGCGATGTCCGGGCTGATTCAGCGGATCATCGACCTCCGGCTGGAAATAACCCGCGTTCTCCTGCTCCCGCGCCATGATGCCGGCCAGGGCTCGAAGGCGGCCGCCAGTGCGGAGCGGCAGGAGGAGCAGCCGTGGTCCTCAACCTGATCCCGATGGGGTTGGCGGGCCTCCCGCCTGGTTGAAAGCCGGCCGCTGCTCAGGCCGCGTCGCTCGGCCGCGGCGGCTGGCTGGCGCCGGCGGGAAGCTGGGCAAGAGCCTCGTCGAGGCTGGCGAAGTGGCGGATCACGCGGCCGATGCCGGTGATCGCGAAGAGCCGGAGCACATCGGGGCTGGAGATCACCAGCCGCACCTCACCGCCGGTGGCCAGCGCGCGCTTGTGTGCGCGCAGCAAGACGTGCAGCCCGACCGCATCGCAGGAGCGGGTATGGGTCATGTCGACGACCACAGTCGCCGACTCGTCTGCGGCCGAGGTAAGAGCCGCCCGCAGCCGGTACGCGGTGGCGATATCCATCTCCTCCGGCGCGGCCACCACGGGCACATCCCTGATGACCCTGATCGGGCAGCCGACGTCAGGCATTCGCGTACTCTCCTGGTGGCCGCGCTGATCCCCGCGGACCAGGCGATCGGCGCCGCGGGCCGAGCAGCGCGATGGTGACTGGATATCCTGCGGCTGGTCCTGCACTGAGCCGGCCGCGGCCATGCGAGCGGTTTTCATTTATCTGCTTCCTGGGCGCTTGCCTGGAGGATGTCCCGCGCGCCGTCGTGATCGCGCTATCCCCGATCGTTCTGTCTGCCCCAGGGTCGCTCGCATACCTGGAAGAAAACTGAAAGTACGCTGACCTTGATCCGTGAGCAACAACAGGCCCCTTCCTCGACCGGAAGGGGCCTGCGAGCCTGGAAACCGCCGATGACCTGCAACTCGGGGGTGCGGGTCGACCGTCGGCGTGCATCGGTCGCTTATCAACCTCGGGCCGGGCGGCTTCAAGCACCGGGGCCGAGAGCCGCGAGCTGCGCGGCGGCGGAGTGGCGGACCTCGTCACCGACCGACCCGTCGCGGGCGATGGCCAGGCAGGCCGGGACGGCGGCCCCTGGGTCGACGGCGGCGACCTGCTCGGCGGCGCACAGGCGTACCTCATCGCCGACTGCGTCGTCGCAGGCGATGGCCAGGTAGGCGCCGACAGCGGCCCCCGGGGCGGCGGCGGCGAGGTGGATGGCGGCGGACAGGCGGACTTCGTCCCCGACCGACCCGTCGCGGGCGATGGCCACGCAGGCTAGGGCGGCGGCGTGCGGGTCGAGTTCGGCGACCTGCTCGGCGGCGGATAGGCGCGTATCGTCGTCGACCCCCTGATCGCAGGCGATGGCCGTAAAGGCTTGGGCGGCGGCGTGCGGGTTGTGCTCGGCGAACTGCTCGGCCGAGTCCATGCGGTCCTCATGGTCGTGGTACATGGCGATGCCGGCTTTCTCTGCGAGACCAGTTCCGATACCCCGGACGACAGCCTGCCTGGTTCAGGGGCAGGCGTGACCGCGGGCGTGCCGATGAGGGCCCGGGTGTCCCGGCCGCTTCATCGTCTGTCCCAACTGCATGAACTCAGTCTCGCGATGCCAATCGGCCGCGACCATAGGGGAAACCCCCGATTTGACCCTGAGGTTAACCCGCACCGTGCCCCGGCCCCGGGCTCGTCATGCCATCAGGCCCTAGCCTCACCGATCACCGCCAGGACCGGCCCGGCCAGTCGGGTTCTAGTGATGCCAGGGCAGGGCGATTGGCGAGGCTGGCACGTGTCCAGCGATCAGGTCGGCAACCAGCGCAGCCAGGTTGGCTGGGTAGATGGTTTCGCGGGATGCGGCCAGTTCGGCGTGGTTCCACCAGCGGTGGCCACGGTAGTGCTCGCGCTCGAACTCGTTCAGCCCCGACGGGTCCACCTGGTGGCTGGTGACGCGGTAGAGGAAGAAGTCGTCGCGGAACAGCCCGCTGGCCCAGCCCAGGTCGGCGTGACCGCTGGTGTAGGCGACGGGACGAAGACCGGCCGGGGCGACCGAGAGCCCGGTTTCTTCGCGTAGCTCCCGGGCGGCGGCGTCCGCGAGGTGCTCGCCTTCTTCGACGCCGCCGCCGGGTACCAACCAGGCGTGGCCAGACTGAACCAGCAACAGCTGGTCCGAAGCATCAAACAGCAGCACACGTGCTGATCTGCGGGCGAACTCAGCCATCATCAGAAGGTAGGCCACGTCGACCGCCGCCTGGCGATGCGGTTATCAGAACTGCGGGGGAATTGAAAGGTTCTCGCGATGAGTTACGGACCGCCGGATGGTCCAACCCCTGAGCACTGCGGGTAAGGCTCCGGGCGAGTTTCGGGAGGAACCATGGCTATCGCGTTTCCTGGGGAGTCAGCCGAGTACCGGGCTGCGCGGAACCGGCTGCTGGAACAAGAGATCGAGTTGCGCCACGCCACGGAGTCGGTGGCCGGGGCCCGGCGGCGGCTACCGCCCGGCGGCGTGGTGCCGCAGGACTATGTCTTCCATGGTCAGGGCCCCGGCGGCGCCCCAGCCGAGGTGCGGCTGTCGGAGCTGTTCGCGCCGGGCAAGGACTCGCTGGTGATCTACAGCATGATGTTCCCCCGCGCCGGCGACGACGACAGCCCGGGCCCGGCAACCGGGCAGACCGCGCTGCTGCCGCTGGCGGAGGGCCCGTGCCCGTCCTGCACCGCGTTCCTCGACCAGCTGGATGGCGCCGCTGAACACGCCTCTCAGCGGCTCAATCTCGCGGTCTCCGCAAAGGCGCCGATCGAGCGCGTCCTCACCTTCGCCGAGGAGCGCGGCTGGCGGCGGCTGCGCCTGCTGTCCTCGGCCGGAACTACCTATAACCGGGACTACCTGGCCGAGAGGCCGGACGGTGAGCAGCAGCCAATGCTGAACGTGTTTCACCGTGACGGGGACACGATCCGCCACTTCTGGAGCTCGGAATTGTTCTACGCGCCGACGGAGCCGGGGCAAGATCCCCGTCACGTCGGCACCCTGGAGCCATTGTGGAACCTGTTCGACCTCACCCCGGAAGGACGCGGAACCGACTGGTATGAGCAGCTGAGTTACTGACGCCCGGGCCGTTTGACGGGCTGGCTCGACATCGGTGCTCGCTGTGGCACGGGTCTACGATGCGTCCTATGAATCACGCGGGGGCCGCGCCCGAACTGGCCGGACCCGCCGACCTGCCCGGCCTGGTCGTCACGTGCGCCGCCGCCTTCAGCGACGACTCCATGATCCGCTGGCCCATGCCCGACGCGACCCCCGCGATGCTGCAGGAGCTCTTCCGGGTGATCCTGACCCCATATCTGGAGTTCGGCGTGTTGTGGAAGATCCACGGCTGCGACGGCGGGGCAGCGTGGCTGTCGCCGGGGGTAACGGGACGGTTCGACGAGATCGAGCAGTCCGCCCGGGCGGCCATCAACCCGCTGACCGACGACGGCGGCGCCCGGTACGCCGCGTTCTGGGACTGGCTGGGCGCTCACCTGCCCCGCGAGCCCTGCTGGTTCCTCGACCTGGTCGCCGTCGCACCGGCAGCGCAGGGGCAAGGGCTAGGCCGGGCACTGGTGACACACGGCCTGAATCTGGCCCGGGCCGACGGATGCCCCGCCTTCCTGGAAACCAGCACCCCCCGCAACGTCCCGTTCTATCAGTCGCTCGGCTTCCAGATCGCCGACAAGCAACAAGCCCCCGACGGCGGACCCGTGATCTGGTTCATGCAAATTCCGCGCTGACCCCGGCGACCATCACAGACGCCCGTCTGGGTCAGGATGACCGGCCTCGGGTCCGGCCGCGGCGGTGCGGCCATGCTCTCGGCCCGCAACGGGTGGTTACGATGGACGGCATGGCCGTCCACCTGACGCACTGGGGGACGTTCGAGGCGGTCAGCGATGGCGAGCGGCTGACCGAGGTGCGGCCGTGGCGCGGTGACCCTGAGCCGATGCCGCTGATCGGCAACGTCGCCTCCGCCCAGCATCACCCGGCCCGCATCGCCCTGCCGCATGTGCGCAAGGGCTGGCTGGACCATGGCCCGGGCGCGCCGGGACGCGGCGACGAGCCGTTCGTGCCGGTGCCGTGGGACATGGCGCTGGAGCTGCTGTCCGGGGAGTTGCGCCGGGTCTACCGGGACTATGGGGCGGAAGCGGTGTACGGCGGCTCGTACGGCTGGGCCAGCGCCGGCCGGTTCCACCACGCGCAGAGCCAGGTGCACCGGTTCCTGAACTGCCTCGGCGGCTACGTGCGGCACGTGAACAGCTACAGTCTCGGCACCTCCACGGTGCTTCTGCCCCATGTGATCGCCGACGTGACCGTGCTGCAGACCCACGCCACGGCCAAGTCCGTGATCGCGGAGCATACCGACCTCGTTGTCGCCTTCGGCGGGCTGTCGCCGAAGAACGCGGCGGTGTCACCGGGCGGGGTCTCCCGGCACAACGCCCGCGGCTGGGTGAGCGCCGCCCGGGCACGGGGCTGCCGGTTCGTCTCGGTGAGCCCGCTCCGCGACGACACGCCCGCCGAGGCGAGGGCCGAGTGGATCGCGCCGCGTCCCGGCACCGACGCCGCACTGATGCTCGCGCTTGCCCAGGTGCTCGACGCCGACGGCCTGGCCGACACCGGATTCCTGGACCGTTACACCGTCGGTTACCCGCGGTTCGCCCGTTACCTTTGCGGCGAGGCAGACGGCGTCGTTAAGAATCCCCCGTGGGCTGAGGGGATCACCGGCGTGCCAGCGGCGCGCATCAGGGAACTTGCGCACGAGATGGCGGCGGCGCGCACCCTGGTGACCGTCAGCTGGTCGCTGCAGCGTGCCCGGCACGGGGAGCAGCCGCTGTGGCTCGGCGTGGTGCTCGCCGCCATGCTGGGCCAGATCGGGCTGCCGGGCGGCGGTTTCGGCCACGGCTACGGGTCCGCATCCCTGGTTGGCGAGCCGGCGCCCCTGGTGTCTGTGCCGCGGCTGCCGCAGGGCAGGAACGGTTCTTCCGCGTTCATCCCGGTGGCGCGGATCGCCGACATGCTGCTGAATCCCGGTGCGGCCTATGAGTACAACGGGCAGCGGCTGACCTACCCGGACATCCGGCTGGTGTACTGGTGCGGCGGTAACCCGTTTCATCATCATCAAGACCTCGCCCGGCTGCGCGAGGCGTTCGCCCGGCCGGACACGGTGGTGGTGCACGACCCGTTCTGGACGGCGACGGCCCGGCACGCCGACTTCGTGCTGCCGGCCACCATGTCCATCGAGCGTGACGACTACGGCTCCGGGCAAAACGACCGGATGTTCTTCCCGATGCCGTCGCTGACCCGGCCGCACGGTGAAGCACGAGACGACTACAGCATCTTCGCCGGGCTAGCGGAACAGCTCGGCGTGGGCAAGGACTTCACCGAGGGCCGCACCGCGATGGACTGGCTGCGTCACCTGTACGAAGAGTGGCGAGGCAGCCTGGCTGAGCGCGGCCAGGCAGTACCCGGTTTTGACGAGTTCTGGGCAGGTGACGGCCTCGAACTGCCGGTGGCCAGCGAGCCTCAGGTGGCGTTCGCCGGTTTCCGTGCCGACCCGGAGGGCCACCCGCTCACCACGCCGACTGGGAAGATCGAAATCTTCTCCGCGACCATCGACAGCTTCGGGTACCCGGACTGCCCGGGCCATCCGGTCTGGCTCGAACCGGACGAATGGCTTGGCTCATCCGCCGCCCGACGCTTCGGTCTGCAACTGGTCGCCAACCAGCCGCGGTCCCGGCTGCACAGCCAGCTGGATGTCGGCGCGCACAGCCAGTCGGTCAAGATCGCCGGGCGTGAGCCGGTTCGGCTGAATCCCGACGACGCGGCAGCCCGCGGCCTGCACGACGGCGACCTCGTGCGGATCTTCAACGAGCGGGGTGCCTGCCTGGCCGGGCTGGCCGTCGATGAGGCGGTGCGCCCCGGGGTCGCCCAGCTTTCCACCGGCGCCTGGTACGACCCGGACCCGGCGGACCCGGGCTTCTGCCGCCACGGCAACCCCAACGTGCTTACCGCGGACCGCCCCTCCTCCACCCTCAGCCAGGGCTGCACCGGCCAGTTGGCCCTCGTCGAGATCGAGCCGTACCACGATGTCCCGCCGGAGCTTTCCGTCACCCGGCCCCCCGCCACCAGGCACTTGCAATGACTCGCGGCCCAGTGGGCTGAGGGTCCCCGGTCGTCCTGGCGGGACCGATGGGATCCAGGGCCTTACCCCGGGTATTGGCACGCTCGCCTGGTATCGCCTGGACCCGCCAGGTGCCGCTGCTGGCGCTGGCCGGCGCCACTTCCGAGACCACCGCCCAGATCACGACCGCCGCGCTGAGCACGATCCTTTCACCGGTGCCTCCCAGCCGAGCGCTGTCCGGTTGACTAGAGCAGTGCTGGCCAATCCAACCACGACCCGGCACCGGATGGTAACCCCTGACCATAGCCCGGCGTTTTCGGTAACTAAACGGCCATCGGTCCACGTCGATAGCGCAGTAAAGCCAAATCCGCGCATGGCACGCGTGTACCCCTCGGGACATCGGCGGGTGCGCGCGGTGCCCGGATCTGCGGAGGGGTAGCATTTGAAGCCTCGGGATCCGCATCTACGGACCTCGCTGGGCGGGGGAGCAATCCCTTAGGCGAGCATGGGGTTCGTGGTCGCTTCGGGGCAGGAACGCTTGAGCCGGATGGCAGCGCGGGGTCGTTACGGCCTTTCAAGTTCGGCTGCGTCATGACGACCGTGGCGGCACGGCTGGCCAGGGGAAACCTTCCGGTCGAGTTCACCAGCTTCGTCGGGCGGGGTCCAGAGCTCAACGAGGTTCGGCTGCTGCTGCCGAGCGCCTACGTGATCACGCTGACCGGCCCGGGCAGGATCGGCAACAGCCGGTTCGCCCTGCGCGCAGCCTGCAGGAACGAGCGCCACTTTCCGGACGGCGTGTCAGCGAAATGGCATGGCCACGAGCCCGGAGGGCTTGGCATGGGTGGCGGGATCCTCTGGACAGCCAAAGCGAGCGGCACCGTTGCCCGGCGCGGGCGCTGCGCTATTCGAAGAGCTTGGGCTTCATGCCAATGTTTCCGTAGTGGGATGTCCATCACGACGCGTGCGAGGAGGCGGTCTGCGCCAGCGTGGGTGAATTGCAGTAGCGCAGTTGCTGGGAGCGGGGCTGCGCTCTGAGCGGGACCAGGCCGTGGCCGGCGCACTAGGGAGCGTACCTCCCGCCGGCCAGCATGGCCCGGTGGCTGCGACGGCGCACGACGCCGACGAGCTGAGCGCCCGCGAGCTGGAGGTCGCCCGGCTGGTGGCCGATGGGCTGTCGAACCCGGCGATCGCCTCGGCCCTGTTCATCTCGGTGGCGACGGTCAAGACGCACGTGTCGCACATCCTCACCAAGCTCGGCCTAGACTCTCGCGTCCAGCTGGCGAGCTGGGTCGCGAGCCGAAATCCCGGGCCGCCCGCGCCTGCCCGCCATGTCGGCAATATTCCCTTGCCGGTGAGCTCGTTCATAGGCCGTGGCAGCGAACTGGAGCAGACCGCGGCCGTGCTGGGCGAGTCCCGGGTGGTGACCCTGACCGGCGCGGGCGGGGTGGGCAAGACTCGCCTGGCGTTGCAGACCCCCGCCCAGATGGCGCGGCGGTTCGCCGACGGCACGTGGCTTGCTGAGTTGGCCCCGGTCCGCGACGCCGCCGGGGTCGATGATGCCGTCGCCGCGGTGTTCTCGGTGGCGGCACGGGCCGGACAGGGCGCCCGCGAAGCGCTGGTTGAGTTCTTGCGTGCCAAGGAACTGCTGCTGGTGCTCGATAACTGTGAGCATCTGCTGGCCGCGGCTGCGGCGCTAGCCCAGGTCCTGGCGCAGTCGTGCCCCCGGCTGGCGATCTTGGCCACCAGCCGTGAGGGCCTGGGGATTGACGGGGAGCAGCTGGTTCCTGTGCCACCGCTGGGGGTGCCCGGCGCCGATGCCGATCTGGACGCGATCCTCGATGCGGAGGCGGTGCGCCTGTTCGCGGAACGTGCGGCCGCGGTCAAGCCCGGCTTCGCGGTGACCGAGCAGAATGCGGCGGCGGTCTCCGCAGTGTGCCGGCGCCTGGACGGGGTGCCGCTGGCGATCGAGCTGGCGGCGGCGCGGGTGCCGGCGATGACCCCGGCCGAGCTGGCCCAGCGGCTCGAGCGCAGTTTCGCCGTGCTCGGCGGCGGGCGGCGCGGCGCGGTGGCACATCACCAGACGCTGCGAGCGGCGATCGACTGGTCGTTCCAGCTGCTCACCGAGCCCGAACAGGCCCTGCTGGTCCGGTTGGCGGTGTTTGCCGGCGGTGCCACCCTGGAGGCGGCCGAGGCGGTCTGCGGCGGGGAGGGCATCGACCCGGATGCGGTGTTCGGGTTGCTGGCGAGCCTGGTGGCGCGGTCGCTGGTGGTGGCCGACGAGCACGGGCCGCGGACCCGGTACCGGCTGCTGGAGACGATCCGCCAGTACGGCGAGGAACACATCGGCCAGTCCGGGGAGGCGGAACGGTGGCGCGCCCGCCACGCCGGCTACTACGCGGACCTCCTCAGGCAGGTCCGGGACCAGACCCGCAAGCCGCGGGACGAGGTGTTCTGGGCGGTCCGGGTCAGCGCCGAGCAGGACAACCTGCTCGCGGCGTGGTCGTGGGCGATCGGCACCGGCAACGTCGACGCCGCGTTCTCGATCCTGGCCGGCTTCGCGCCGTGTGAGATCTGGAACACTTATCCGCTGCTGCTCCCCGGAAGCCTGGCACTGGAGCTGCCTGGCGCCGCTGAACACCCGGGTTACCCGCTCGCCCTCGCAGTCACCGCTGTGTTCGCCTCCAACCGCGGGGATGTGACCGGCGCCGAGCAGCTGTGCCGCCGGGCTGCCGAAGCCAACGCCCGCCGCGCCTCCCCGGACTGGCGGGTTGAGGAAACCATCTGCGGCGCCCGCGAGAACATCGCGAATACGACCGGCGCGTTCGCCGACGCCGCGCGTCTCGCCGAACAAGCGGCTGGTTTCGCGCGGGCCGGCGGCGATCTCGCCGACGCCTCCCTCGAGCTTGCCATCGCGGCGGCCGAGCACGTGCTGGTCGGTGACCCGCCCGCGGCGGTCCCGCTAGCGCACGAAGCGCTCGCGCTCGCCCGCCGGCTCGGCGCTCCGGCCCTGGTCGCGATCGGCTTGCTCGCCGTCGGCCTGGCCGTCGCCGACACCGACCCCGAACGGGCTCGTGCCTGCCTGCGCGAAAGCCGCGAACTCAGTACCGCGCTCGCCTATGACAGCCTCATCGACCACATCCTGGCGACCGGGGTCGCGTTTCGCATAGGCGACCGGGCCGCCACGCTGGAACTCGGCCACAGTGCCCTACGCGGCCTCCGATGGGGCGGTGGCCTCGGGATGAGCATCATCCTTCACATGATCGCGGACGCGCTATCCGAAACCAGGCCCGATCCGGCGGCGATTATCCACGGCGCCGCCGACGCCTACGCGGCCGCGCCGAACCCGGCCAGACCGAGCCGCCCGGCCGCCCCGGCATCCCTGGACCAAGAGCGCGTGCAGGCGCTCCGCGCTCGTGGTGCGAACATGCACTGGAGCGAAGTCATCGTTTACACCCTCACCCAGGTCACCCAGACCCTCAACCAACTCCAATCCACGGCCGCGCCATAGGCGAGCCGGCGATTTAACGTGCGGACAGTGCGTTGGGAGCGCCTGGTCGCACGCGCAAACTGGCCGTTCTGCGACCTGTAGCCCGCAGGAGCGGGAACTCGCGGAGCCGCTCGGCCCGTCCGCCGGCGGCAACCAGCCGCCGCAGGATCATCCCCGGAATCGATCAGTTGGCCGATGCCATCACGCCCGCGGACGCGCATGATCAGCACCATACCGATGCCGATCTGGGCCCGGGAGGACACGATGACGATCACAACCGGTAGCACGCGCACCCGCCGCGGGCGACGATCGAAAGGGCGCCGGAGGTGCGCCTGCACCGTCGGCGCCCGCAATGGTGGCAATTGTCATGATTTGTTGATGTTTGGCCCCTGGCTGGGTGGATATTGGTACGGGGAATTGGTCCCTGGCTGTCACTCCAGGCATCCAGATGCGGGGGGGCATGATGCGTAAAGTTCCGCTCACGCTCGTCGCGGTCAGCGGAGTGGTGGCGGCAGCGCTGCCGTTAGCGTCGCCCGCTAATGCCGGCGCGGGGCCGGGACTCCGGGTGCCGAGGTTCGTGCCGGCGGCGTGCCCGACTAAGCCCATCCCGACCGATCTCCCCAAAAAAGCCCGCTGTGGCTTCCTCGTCGTGCCCGAGAACCGGGCCAGGCCGAACGGGCGCACGTTTCGCCTGACGGTCGGGATCGTGCCGGCGAAGTCGCGGCATCCCGCGCCCGACCCGATCATGTACCTCGCCGGAGGCCCCGGCGGCGCACCGCTGGCTACAGAGGCGAAGCTCCTGATCGCCGCCGGCTTCAACCGCGACCGGAAGCTGATTATCCTCAGCCAGCGCGGCACGCTCTACGGCCGGCCGAACCCGGCGCCGACGTGCCCGGGAGTCGACCGGGCTTTCATCCATACCCTCGGCCTCCCGCTCGACGGGTCCCGGGCCATTCGCCTGAACGTGGCCGCGACGCGCGTCTGCTTCCGGCGCCTGACCGCGGCGGGGGTCGATCTCGGCGCGTACAACACGACCGAGAACGCGGCTGACGTCGCGGATCTGCGGGTGGCGCTCGGGATTCGCCAGTGGAACGTGTTCGGCGACTCCTACGGCACCAATCTCGCGATGACTTTGATGCGGGAGCATCCGCGGGGCATCCGGAGCGTGACGATCGACTCGGTGGAGCCGCCGGAGGTGGTGGCCGCCAACCTGTTCGCGCCGAACGCCCGCGAGGGCTTCGACCACCTGTTCCGCGCGTGCATGAGACAGCGGCAATGCTGGCGGCGCAGTCCTGGGATCGCGCGGACGTTCACGAACCTGGTTCGCCGGCTGGAGGCGCACCCGGTCACGGTGCGCGGGGTACCTGTACCGGGCGCACCCCCGGTGAAGGTGGTGCTCGACGGCGGCCGCCTGGCGAACTGGCTCATCGACGAGTCCTTCAACAGCGCTGACTTCCGCAACGTCCCGGCCATGATCGCCGAGCTCGCCGACGGGAACCCGCGGCCGATCGCCACGCAGGTCGCGGCGCGCGTAGTGGGCTCGGGCACTGGGATTCTCGGCTACGGGCTGGCCCTCGGCGTCGGCTGCGCCGAGTGGATCCCCTACATGAAGGGCTCGATCTTGTCGGCCGGCCGGCGCGCGTTCCCGGCCTACCCGGCCTCGGTGCTCCGCCCGGCTCTGCACATCACCTACCTCCCCCAGGAATGCACCGCGTGGAAGGTTCCGAAGGCGCCCGCGCAACAGCGGGAGGCGACGCCGAGCACGATCCCGACCCTGCTGCTCGCGGGCAGCTTCGACGCCGTCACGCCGACGAGCTGGGCCCGGATAGCGGCGCGGACGCTGCCCAACTCGACGCTTCTTCAGTTTCCCGGGATCGGCCACTTCGTGACGCTCGCGTCGCCCTGCGCGCAACGGGTGTTCGCGTCGTTCCTCGCCACACCGAGCGCGCCGCGCACGGGCTGCGTCGCGAAGATCAGGCCACCGAGGTTCCAGCCGGCGCCGCGGGGCTGATGCCCGCTGCGCACCCCCAGTACACGAGGCGTTTCCCTTGACAAGACGTCGCGCGACACGAATAGGGAGCTGCAAGAGATCATGATGCGCAAAGTTCCGCTCATGCTCATCGCGGCCTGCGGCGTGGCGGCGGCGCTGCCGTTGGCGTCGCCGGCCAGCGCGACGACTGCCGCGCGCGGCGGCCGCGTCCATCTCTTGAGAGAATCACATGGGAGCCGCCTATCGGAATCGAACCGATGACCTACGCATTACGAGAGGCCCGCGAAGTCGTCCCAGCGGCTCTACCAGCACAAATCCCCGTGCTGAACGCTCAGATTGCCCGCTTTGCACAGAGTGCTACACGGATCTCATTCCAGATTTCATTCCACGCCCCGAACGATCGGCAGCTACAGGGAGTGACATCTCGCCGTTGCCTCTCCTCGTTCGCGTCCGCCGCCGGCGGGTCTCCTGCTCGGCGCCGGCCTTGGCATGATCATCTCACGACGGCCA
>DASXLW010000039.1:0-14330 GCA_036496025.1 Streptosporangiaceae bacterium | reverse complement strand
GCTGCGGCCTGGGCGAACTCGATCAGGCTGTGCAGGCTGTGGGCGGCGTCGAGGGCCGACAGCCCGGAGACCGCGACCAGCGCAACCGAGACGGCCAGCAGCAGCAGCCGGGGGCGCGGCGGCGGCTGCAGCAGCGCCGCTACCCGGCGCGGCACGGCCCCTGCGCCGCGCGTCCTCGTGGCATCGGCCACCACGCCGATCGCTCCGGCGGGAACGCGCCGCTCCGAGGGAGCCGCCTGCGCGGCCAGCGCCGCCGTGGCGATGGCGCGGGCGGCCAGCCTCCGGTCTCCGGCCGCGGCCGCGGCCTGCTCGTCGGCCCACCGTTCCACGCTGTAACCGACGGCGGCGGCCAGCGGGCGCAGCAGCGGGTTAGCGGCCGAGGCCAGCCGCGCCGCCGCCGTGAACAGGTAGTGGTACCCCGAGGCGTGCGCCCGCTCGTGGGCCAGCAGTACGCGGCGCTCGGCCGCGGTGAGCGCGTGCATCATCCCGGTAGTGATCACGATCCGGCCGGGCCACCCGGGCGCCGTATAGGCGTCGGCGGCGTCGTCGCTGACCACGACGACCTGCTCGGCGCCGGGCAGCCAGCGGGCCTGCCGGTGCGCGTCGACCAGCGCGGACGTGCGCCGCCAGGCGGCCCGGGCGGCCCCGGCCGCCGCCGCCGCCAGCAGCGCGCCGGCGGCCAGCCCCAGCGGCAGAGACGAGGGGTCCTCGCGGCTCAGCGCGTGCATCGACAGGTCGGCGACCGCCGCAACCAGCGGGATTCGGATGGTCGCGGCCAGCGCCAGCAGGGCCAGCACGGCGCTGCTGGCCGCGGCCAGGACCACCGCGCTGCCGGTCAGCAGCCAGGTCGCGCTACGCGGCGGCAGCCATTCGGCCAGGCGGCGCGCCGACACCGCGGCCAGCAGCGGAAGGATCAGGGGGAGGTAGACCGCGAGCTTCATTCCCGCCTCCCGCTCAGCTGTCGGCGTCCGGGAGCTCGCCGAGCATCCGGCGCAGCAGCCGCTCGTCGGCAGGCGACAGGCCGGACACGAACCGGGCCAGCACGGCCTCGCGGTTATCCTCGGCCTCGAGCACGCCTCGCATCCGCCGGGCCGCCAGCCCCGGCTCGTCGGCCACCGGGGCGTACGCGTAGGCGCGCCCGGTCCGGACGCGGCTGAGTACCCCCTTGGCGTGCAGCCGGGACAAGATCGTCACCACGGTGGTGTAGGCCAGCCGGCCGCCCAGGCGCTCGCGCACCTGCCCGGGTGTCAGCGCCGTCCCCGCCGCCTGCAGCACCGCGAGCGCGGCCGCCTCCAGCTCGCCGGCTCCGCGGCGCGAACCGGCCGCGCCGAGGGATTGATCCGTCTCGTCGTGCCTCACGCCATTCCGCTCCCGCGCTCGCCCAGCATCCGCGCGCTCGTGTCTACCAGGGCCCGTGTCTACACGAGTGTAGACAACCAGCGCCGTGCCGGAGCCGCGCCGGGCCCGATAGCGTTCGCCGTACCTGCGGCCCGCGAGGGCGCGGGCAGCCGAGGCTCACCGCGCCAGGGCCACCACCTCATCCAGGCCTGCCCGCAGGTCCTCGGCGAGCCCGCCCGGGTCGGTTACCGCGGCGGCGTCGGCGTTGATCCCGATGCAGCAGTCTTCGTTGTACGAGATCAGGGTGATCATGGCTGCGCAGCCGGGCAGCGGGCCGAACGGGTACATGTGGGTGATCTGCGATCCCGCGATGTACACCGGGTAGGGAACTCCGGGGACGCTGGACACCTGCACGTCGTTGGTGCTGGTGAGCTGGCCGGAGACCGCGGCGACGACGGGCGGGGGCAGCCAGCTGAGCGCGGGGGCGAGCGCGGCCGATACCGTGTCGGTCGCGGCGGCGCTGGCCTGTCTGGCGGTGAGCACGAACTCCCGCACGGCGGCGATCTGGGCGGCCGGGTCCGTCTCGGTCATGTCCGCGGCGAACCGGGCCCCGGTGAAGCGGTTGCCGCCCTGCGGGTCGTCCTGGGTGCGCAGACTGATCGGGAAGCCCACCGTGAGCCTGTCCGCCGGGACGCCCTGCCGCTCGTGATAGCGGCGGAACCCGCCGATCACGCCGGCCAGCAGCCCGTCGTTGAGCGAGCCGCCGCTTATGTTCGCCCCGGCCTTGAGGCCGGCCAGCGGTACGTCGAGCACCTCGAAGTGCCAGCCGCCCCCGCGCGGGGCCAGCAGCGCCGCGCCGCGGGGGCCAGGGGTGGCCGTGCGGCCTACCCAGCGCACCGCCTCGACCGCCTGGCCCGCCGCCTGTTCGACCGCCTGCCGGGGCCGCCGCAGCGCGCCGAGCGTCCCGATGCCCTGGCGCAGCGCCAATGTCGGCGCGGACCGAGCGGCCCCGCTGACCTGCCCGGTGAACACGCCGAGCCGGGAGGCCGGCGCGGGCGCGGGCGTCAGGGGCTCGGGTCGCTGCGGGTCGTGCTCGGGCGTGCGGCTGTGCAGCCGGGTGATCAGCTGAACCGCGCCGAGCCCGTCGGTCACGCTGTGGTGGCTCTTGACCAGGTACCCGGCCCGGCCGTCGGCCAGCCCCTCGATAAGCAGCGCCTCCCACAGCGGGCGCTCCCGGTCGAAGGGGGCGGCGGCGAAATCCTGCACCACGTCGAGGAGTTGGCGCAGCGAGCCGGGGACGGGCAGGCTGACCCGGTGGACGTGCCGAGACAGGTCGAAGTCCCCGGCGTTGACCCAGGTCGGGGTGCCCAGCCCGAACAGTGGCTCGACCACCCGCTCGCGCATCCGCGGCACCATGCGCGAGGCCCATTCGTGCGCGGCGAACAGCCGGTCCCAGTCGGGGACGGGATCGAGCAGCTCGAGCAGGCTGACGTTCACGCGCAGCCGGTCATCGGCCTCCTCGGCCCGCCACATCGCCGTCTCCAGCGGGTTCATCTGCGGCGATCTGCCCCAGTCCAGCGGTACCGCTGGTGGCGGCCCCGGGAACCGGGGCTCTGTGACCTGGACCCGCCCGGACCCGCGGCTGGGCCAGTCGGCCAGCGTGGCCAGGTACTGCCGGCGGACGTCCTGCACGTGCTTGTCCAGGTCCGCGGGCGTCCAGCCGAGGGTCGGGATCGGCGGCAGGACCGCGATCTGGACGCTGCCAGCCCGGATCGTGGACGCGTTGCGCCACATCAGCTCGCCGGAGTTGCGGATGACGATCGGCACGATCGGCACGCCCGCCTGCATCGCGACGTGGAACGCGCCCTTCTTGAACGGCCCCAGGGCCGGCGTCGCCGACCGGGTGCCTTCCGGCGCTATGACCAGCGAGATCCCGCTGCGCAGCTTCCGGACGGCGGGCTCGAGTGCCTCGAGGGCCTGCGCGGTATTGCCGCGGTCGACGAACGCCACGTCGGCGAGCCGGAACACCAGCCCGAACCCGGGTGTGTTGGCCAGTTCCTTCTTGGCCACGCCGGTGAACCCGCCGCGCAGCAGCTTGGCCAGGATGAGCACGTCAAGCTGGCTCTGGTGGTTGAACAGGAACACGGCGGGCCGGGCGGCCAGGTGTTCGGCCCCGGTGACGTCCAGCCGCACCCCGGCCAGCACGCTGCCCAGCTCGCCAGCCAGGGTAATGCCCAGGTCGACGGCATCCCGCCTGGACCCGGTCGGCGCGCCCAGCACCAGGCCGGCCGCGAACCCGCCGAACAGGCCGGTCAGGCCGGCCGCGGTGCGAGCGATGTCCGCCGCCCCCGGCCGGCCGCGGGAGCGGAACCTGGCCACCGGCCATCCGTAGTGCCGCGCCGCCATGGCCAGCCCGCGGCCGGGGTTGACCGCCCGCGCCCGGCCGACGGTCCGCAGGAACGGCACGTCCTCGTCCCCGTTGGAGTAGGCGTAGCTCTCCGGCAGGTCGATGTCGTGGCCGGCCGCGAACGCGCGGACCGCCTCGGCCTTGCCCGCCCGCCACAGCAGCGGTCCGCCGGGCCGGCCAGTGCAGATCCCGTTCACCACCTCCACCGGAGAGACGATGATGTGCTCGATGCCCATGGCCCTGGCCGCGGGCTCCACCTGGAACCGGGTGGCGGACGAGGCGAACACCACGGTGTGCCCGGCCCGCTGATGCGCCTCGACCAGCCGCCACGCCTCGGGGTACAGCGAGCCGGCGATGCCCTGCACCCACAGCCGCTCGCCCAGCTCGGTGAGCTCATCCTCGCTGCGCCCGGCCCAGACGCGCATGCCCAGCTCGGTGAACCGCTCGAAGTCCTGCTCGCTGGTCACCCCGCGCAAGCCGGTGAGCAGCATCTGCCCGAAGTCGGCCGGCGCGACCTGAAACGACCGCAGGTGATGGCGGGCGAACGCGGACAGCGAGTACCCGTCGATCACGGTCCCGTCGAAGTCGAAGAACGCGCCCACCCGGGCGCCCCGCAGCCCGGCCTCGACGTCTGCGGCCAGTTGTTCCTCCGACCACAACCCGCCGGCTCGCTGCCTAGGGTTCGACACCGGCCACCTCCCGCCGCGACGCCGCATCGATCTCGTCGATCGTGATCACCCGCGCGACGACATCGCGCAGCCGCGCGGCGAACGCCTGCCTGCGCCGGGCCAGCTCCGCGTCGCCCGGGCCGGTCAGGTCCTGGTTGGCGACGAGCCGCAGCGCGCCGGAGAACAGCTCGCGGGACAGCGACTCCGGTCCGTGCAGCCGGCCTTGCAGCAGCATCTGCCGCCCGACGCCGCCGCACTCGGCGAGGAACTCCTTCTCCTCGACCGGGCGGGCCGGGTCGTGCGCGCTGAGCCGTTCGGCCACGACGAGCTGCGCGTCCAGGAACGACCGCAGCACCCGGTGCGCCATCAGCAACCGCGAGCCTTCCAGCACGGCGCGCCCGTCTGCACTCTCCCAACGCGGGTGCAGCCGGCCGAGTTCGGCCGAAAGCTGCACCCGGTAGGCCTGCTTGTCCGGGAAAAAGAACTCGAACTTCAGCTGGTCGCGCAGCCGCATCGCCTCGTCCCAGCGGTCGGCGGGCGGGCTGAGCAGCACCAGCTCCGCGACCGCGCGGTCGACGAAGTGATGGATCGCGCTGTTGCGGTAGAACGCGGCCACCAGGTGCTGGCCCTGCTCGATCGCGTACACCGGCTCCTCGCCGCCGTCGTAGATCGTCACGACACGCTGCCGGGCGAGCGCGGCCAGCACGCGGCGCACCCCTTCCCCGGTGCGCAGCGCGTCGTCCGAGCGCGGCAGCGCCCGCTCGGCCAGGTAGTCGCGCAGCGGCTCAAGTACCTGCCGTACCTGGCCCAGGGTCAGGGCGCGGTCGCGCACGCCGAGCAGCGCGAGCGTGACCATCGCCGTCGCGGTGGCCGGGGTCACCCGGTTGATCCGCACCGCCACCTCGAACGCCGCCTTCTGCAGCCTCAGCCGCCACGCGTCCCGGTCGCCGGTGCCGCCCTCGGCGGCCATGGCCTCGCGCAGCGAAAGCGGCTCGGCGAACCGTACCGTCGCGGTCCCGATCCGGTTCAGCTGTCCCCTCGCGTAGGAGGCGAGCCAGGACAGCCCTTCGGCCTTCTTCGCCCCGCCGCTCTGCTCGGCGGCCATGGCCGAGGCCTCGGCCAGCTGGTCGTAGGTGATCGACACCGGGACCAGGCAGGCGTCCTGGGCGTAGCCGCGCTCGATCGCCTCGGCGAGGTAGGTCAGCAGCCCGTAGCGCGGCGGGCGCAGCTTGCCGGTCCGCGACCGGCCGCCCTCCAGGTACCACTCCAGGTTGAACCGCTTGGCCAGCAGGTAGCCGAGGTAGGCGCGCAACGCGAACTTGTAGATCTCGTCCCCGCCGAAGCTGCGCCGGATGAAGATGACGCCGGCCCGCCTGGCCAGCGGGCCGACCGGCCAGAAGCTGAGGTTGTCCCCGCTGATCACGTGGTTGCGCGGGAAGTCGTTGTCGGTCAGCACGTCGGCCAGCAGCAGCGAATCGGCGTACGAGCGGTGACTGGGCAGGAACACCAGCGCATGCCGGCGGTTCAGCTCGCGCAGCCGCTTCAGCCCGGCGGTGTCGGCCTGGACCTCCCAGGCGCGGGCGTGCAGCGGGCGCAGCGTGGCCGACATCAGGTCCACGGCGAGCGGGCTCACGGAGGCGACCAGGCTCTCCAGGTCGGCCCCGGCCAGCTCGGCCACGTCCGGCTCGGGGATGTCCAGCCGGGCGGCGAGTCCGGGCAGCTCGCCGCGGAACTGCGGACGGTCCTGGATGGCCTCGACGACGTGCCTGGGCACCTTGTAGCGGTATCCGCGCAACGGCCGCTCGGCGCGCTCCAGCGCCAGCCTGGCCTGCAGCACCACGAACTGCGCGAACGAGCCGGTGCCACCCCAGCGCGCGCGCAGCGCGGCCACGGTGGCGGGCTCAGCGAGCACGACCCGGGCCCGGCTCGGCTGGCGGCGGGCGATGCGAGCCTGCTGGAACGACGGCGGCCGCCGGGGGACGACCAGCGAGAGGGCATCCGGCCAGTACGCCTGGCCGTCGTCACCGGGCTCGCGCGGTAGCCATGCCACCCGAGCCGCGGTGACCACCGTGTCCGGGGGCGTCTCGGCCAGCGACCGGGCCAGCTGCGGGCCGTCTAGGGGGATGATGACCGACGGCCGGATGCCTGAGTCCCGCAGCCACCGCGTGACCAGCGCGCGTTCGGTCTCGGTCGCCGTCTCGGCGAGCAGGATGAGCGGTGCCCGGCCGGCTGGGGCGTCAGCCGGGTCGCGCGCCGCCCGCCGACCGTCCATCCCGGCTCCTTCCGTCCCGGACCACCATCCTCGCCCATTCCAGGGCCATGGTCACCCGGCGTGGTCAACGAAGCAGGGACGAATTCCGCCCCCGCGGGCCGGCGCGGGCAGCCGTGCGTCAGCGGCCGCCGTCGGCGAACTCGGCGCGCACCCCGAGCAGTCGCACCGGCCGACGGCCGGTGAACTTGTCCAGGGCGGCCAGCGCGGCCTGCCTGATCGGGGCGGCCGCCACGGTGGGCGCCGCCAGCGGTTGCCCGTGGGTCTGGGTGACGAAGGGCGCGTAGCGGACCTTCACCACCACCCGGACGGACGGCCGCCGCTCGCTCGCCAGCTCGCCCGCGACCAGTTCAGCCAGACGGGCGATCTCCGCGCGCACCTCGGCCCAGTCAGTGATGTTGCGCTGGAACGTGACCTCCTTGCCGTGCGAGCGCGGCAGGTACGGCGTCTGGTCCACCTCGCGCTCGCCGTGGCCGCGTGCCAGCAGCACAAGCCACGGCCCGGTGGTGGGGCCGAACGGCTTGACGAGCGACTCCGGATCGGTGGCCGCGAGATCGGCGACGGTGCGGATGCCGAGTTCGGCGAGTCGTTTCGCGGTCTTCGGCCCGATGCCCCACAGCGCATCCGGCGAGCGGGCGCCCAGCACCTCGAACCAGTTCGCGTAGGTCAGCCGGAAGAGGCCCGCGGGCTTGCCGAACCCGGTGGCCAGCTTGGCCTGCAGCTTGTTCTGGCCGATGCCGACCGTGCAGTCCAGCTGGGTGGCTTCGCGTACCCGCCGCTGCAGCCCGCGGGCGAAACCCTCAGGGTCGTCGTGATCGAGGCCCAGGAAGGCTTCGTCCCAGCCCATCACTTCCAGCGTGGCCCCCGATTCCCGCAGCGCCGCCATCACCCGCGCGGAAACGGCCTCGTAGGCCTGTTTGTCCACCGGCAGGAACACCGCCTCCGGGCATCGCCGCGCCGCCGTGCGCAGCGGCAGGCCGGAATGGACGCCGTGCGCGCGCGCCTCGTACGAGGCGGTGCTGACCACGCCCCGCTTCGTCGGGTCCCCGTCACCTCCGACCACGACCGGGCGCCCGGCCAGCTCGGGGCGGCGCAACACCTCGACCGCGGCGATGAACTGGTCGAGGTCGACGTGCAGCACCCAGGAAGCCACGTTCCAGTCATACCCGGTGGCCAGCATCCGCGCCGGGTAGCCCGGCCCGGGCTACCGGGCGGCCCGCGGCCCGCGCCAGGGCCGCGAAGGCTGCCGCGTCACCGACCGCGGCCCCGCCCTGATCGTTGTTGAAGTAGACGAAGACGTCGGTGGCGGCGGGCCAGGTGGTGCCGATCCGCTGCACCCAGCTCCGCAGGGCCTGCCGGCCGTATCGTGGCCACGGCCGCGCCCGGCCCTCGTGCAACCGCAGGTAGCCCCAGTCGGCGGTGCGCCACAGCGCGGTGATCGGGCGGCCGAGCCGGTCGGCCCAGCACAGGGCGGCGTTGCGCCTGGTCAGCAACTCTCGGATGTCGTCGGCCCACCACGACTCGTGCCGGAACTCCACCGCGACGCGGACGCCGGGAAAGCGGGAGAACTCGCCCAGGCAGTCATCGAGTGCGCCCGCGTCGGCGGGCAGGTTCGGCGGCAGCTGCAGCAGTACCGGGCCGAGCCGGTCGCCGAGCCCCGCGGCCGCGTGCATCAGGCGCTGCACCGGCTCGGCCGGATCGCGCAGCCGCCTGATGTGGGTCAGGTACCGGCTCGCCTTGACCGCCATCACGAAGCCCGCGGGAGTCCGGTCCCGCCACCCGGCAAACATGCCCGGGCTGGGCAGCCGGTAGAAGGCACCGTTGTTCTCGACCGTGCCGAAGCACCCGGCGTAGTACTCCAGCCAGCGGCCCTGCGCCAGGCCGGGCGGATACAGGACGCCGCGCCAGTCGCGATACTGCCAGCCGGAGGTGCCCACGTAGATACCCATCGCCGATTGCTGATTCCCGCCCTCGCCCGGCTCAATCGCGGACGCCGGCCAGGTGCCTCTCGGCGCTTGCGGTCCGCGTATGGCCGGGACACACTGGCCACAACCGGGAGGAGGACGGCATTGGCGCGCAGGCAGCGTCCCCGGTGGTCGGAACTGCGGCCGCTGCTGCACGTCGAACGGCGTCCGCTCGATCCCGCACAGCGCCGCCTGGCCCGGGCGCACACCATTGCCGACCTGCGATCGATCGCCGCCCGCCGCGTCCCGCACGCGGTGTTCGACTACACCGACGGCGCCGCCGAGCAGGAGCTCAGCCTGCGCCGGGCACGCCGCAGCTTCGCCCGGGTGGAGTTCCATCCCGCGGTGCTGCGGGATGTTAGCACCGCCGATACCAGTACCACGGTGCTCGGTCACCGCTGGCCGCTGCCGTTCGGGCTAGCCCCGACCGGGTTCACCCGGCTGATGCACCACGAGGGCGAGCGGGCGGCGGCGCGGGCCGCGCAGCGGGCGGGCATCACTTTCGCACTGTCCACGATGGGCACCACGTCGATCGAGGAGGTGGCCGCCGAGGCGCCGCAGGCCCGCAAGTGGTTCCAGCTCTATGTGTGGCGGGACCGCGATGCTGCCAAGGACCTCATCGAGCGAGCGCGCGCGGCCGGCTACGAGGCGCTGATCCTGACCGCCGACACGCCGGTCGCGGGCGCGCGGATGCGGGACGTGCGCAACGGGCTGACGATCCCGCCCGCGCTCACCCCGTCGACCGTGCTCGACGCGGCGCGACGCCCGGGATGGTGGTTCAACCTGCTCACCACCGAGCCGATGACGTTCGCGAACCTGCGCGCGTGGCACGGCACCGTGGCCGAACTCGTGAACGAGATGTTCGACCCGTCGGTGACCTTCGCCGACATCGAGTGGCTGCGGGCCGCCTGGCCGGGGCCGCTGCTGATCAAGGGCATCCAGACCGTGGCCGACGCCCACGCCGCGGTGGACCACGGCGCGGACGCGATCGTGGTGTCCACGCACGGCGGCCGTCAGCTCGACCGCGCCGCTGCCCCCCTGGAGGTGCTTCCAGCCATCGCCGACGCCGTCGGCGACCGGGCCGAGGTACTGCTCGACACCGGGATCCTGCACGGCGGCGACGTAGTCGCCGCGCTGGCGCTTGGCGCCAGGGCCTGCCTGGTGGGCCGGGCGTTCCTGTACGGGCTGATGGCCGGCGGTGAGTGCGGAGTACAGCGCGCGATCACCATCCTGGCCGAGGAGGTCGCCCGCACTCTGCAGTTGCTCGGCGTCGCCAGCGTTAGGGATCTGAACAAGTCGCACGCGTCGCTGCGAGCGCCGGGCACGAACTGAACAGGAGAGGAAGGCCGATGCAGGTTGTCGAGTTCCGCCCCGAGCCTGAGCAGTACGCGTTCACGTTCGGCGGTGTCGGGCCGGTCCGGAAGGTGACTCCGGGGACGGTGCTCCGGTTGTGGACCGAGGACGCGTTCTGTGGCAACATCCGGCGCACCACGGACCTGCCGAGCGCGGCGCTGACCATGCCGTTCGTCAACCCGCAGACCGGCCCGTTCTACGTCGAGGGCGCCGAGGCCGGCGACACGCTGGCCCTGCATTTCCTCGATCTCAACCCGGCGCGCGAGTGGGGCGCGTCCAGCACGATTCCGTTCTTCGGGGGGCTGACCAGCACCGACCGCACGGCGACGCTGCAGGATCCGCTGCCCGAACGGACCTGGATCTATGAGGTGGACCGCGACCGGCGGACGGTCGCGTTCCAGGCGCACGCCGGCGAGCTGCGGCTCGAGCTGCCGATGGCTCCCATGCTCGGCACCGTCGGGGTGGCGCCGGCCGCCGGCGAGGTGCGCTCGTCGCTGGTGCCCGACACCTTCGGCGGGAACATGGACACCCCGGAGATGCGCGCCGGCGCGACCTGCTACCTGGGGGTCAACGTCGAAGGCGCGCTGTTCTCGGTGGGCGACGGGCACTACCGGCAGGGCGAGGGCGAGGCGTGCGGCACCGCCGTGGAAGGCGCCATGGACGTCACGCTGATCGTGGATCTGATCAAGGGCGGCGCCCCCGCCTGGCCGCGGATCGAGAACGACGACTACCTCGCGGTGGTGGGATCAAGCCGCCCGCTCGAGGATGCCTGGCGGGCCGCCCAGGTCAACATGGTGACGTGGCTCAGCGAGCTGTACGGGCTGGACAAGCTGGACGCCTATCAGCTGCTGTCGCAGATCAGCGAGGCTCCGCTGGCCAACGTCGTGGACGCCAACTACAGCTCGGTCACGAAGGTGCCCAAGGCCCTGCTGCCCCCGGCGGATGCTTACCGCGGCATGCACCGGCAGCTGCGCGAGGCCGCCACGGCGGCGTGCAGTTCTAAGCCGGCGCGCCCGTGAGCGCGCGCCTATCAGCCCGCGCCTGTGAGCCCGCGCCTGTGAGCCCGCGCCTGTGAGCCCGCGCGCTTCTGAACCCGGGCGCCCGTTAGCGCGAAGCATTAGTAGCGCCAGAGCCGTCTCAATGCTCCGAGCTAACGCACAGTACATCGATCTTGGGGCGCCGGGCCGCCGCTCAGTGCTGCAGGATGGCCACTCGCCCCAGGTCGCCGGATGCCCAGCAGGAGCCGTCGGGGGTGCAACTGACCGTGTCGAACTGGCCGGTGTCGAACGCGTGCCAGGTCAGCCCGCCGTTGTACGAGACGTCCGACGCGGTCAGCCCCACCGCGATGACCGTGGCCAGGGTGTGCGGGACCCAGGTGACGCCGGAGCGGTACCCGGCCGGCCCTGTCAGCGGGGAGAACCACGGCCGCCCGAAGTAGGAGAGCGCCGCCACGTTGGCCGACGCGGTCGGCGCGTTGAAGTCGCCGCCGACCGCGACCCCGGCCAGCGGCGTGCGGAACGCCAGCCCGAACACGCCCGCGGTCGGGCCGGTCACGATGGGCGTGGTGCTTGCGCGCCAGGTGAGGCCGCCGTCGCGGGACTCGAACACCCGGGACGCGGTGCTGCCCCCGCTGCCGAACCAGGCGTCGCGCCCGGAGGTGGTGAGGCATTCGCCGCTCGCGGCGAACCCGGCCTCGCCGGGCAGCGCCGACGGCATCCCGGCGTTGGGCAGGACGGTCCAGGTCCGGCCTCCGTTCCTGGTGGCCAGGATGCGGAACTTGCCGTTGACCGGGTCGCTCAGCACCAGGCCGTGCCGGGGGTTGAAGAAGGCCATGCAGTCGAAGAACGCCTGCGGATTCGTGTTCTTATAAGCCAGGCTCCAGGTCCGGCCGCCGTTCGAGGTGACATACAGCCGGGAGTCGGTGCCCGTGCCCGCGGCCATGGCCACGGCCCGGGTGGCGCTGAACGCCTCGATGTCGCGGAACTGCAGCGCCGACGCCCCGGCCGGCGATGCGTTGATCCAGCTCCGGCCGCCGTTGACCGTGCGCAGCACGACCCCGTCGTAACCACCCAGCCAGGCCACCTTCCGGCTGACCGGGGCCAGCCCGCGGAAGTGCACCTGGGTGCCGGTGTCCAGCAGTTTCCACGACAGCGGGCTGGGGAAGCGCCCGGCCGCGGCGCGCCCGACGGCTGGTGCCGGCTGGCTGGCGGCGCTGGCTGCGGGGATCACGGCGGCCGACAGGCCAACGGCGGCGGCGCACATGGCGGCCGCCCGGGCGAAACGAGCAGGATGTCGAGGCAGTGTCATGATGGGACGGTAGCGCATGTCGGTAGGGGCATGAGCGAGCCCGTTCGGTAAAGTCAGGGTAAAGAAATAGAAAAGACCCGACACGGTCGGACAGCTCGGGCACCACGGCCTGTCCGCTGGCTGGATGAGGGCGGTCGCGGGATGTTGTGCGGCCGCGACCGCGGGTCCACAAGCACCGGGAGCACAGCGTGACAGACGATCGAGTTCCCAGCAATCAGGACGCGGCACCGACGGGCCAGGATCAGGCCCGGGGCAACGGCGGCGACGGGCGGGCGGCCATCGTCGTCGTCAGCCATGACGGCGGCATACGCGACACGCTCAGCCGTGAGTTGTCGGGCCGCTACGCCGCGGACTACCGGATCGTCGTCTGCGACGACCCGGCCGATCTGGCCGCTCACGTCGCGGACCTGGTCCAGGCGGGCACGCCGGTGGCCCTGGTCGTCGGCGGGCTCGGCACGGAGGACCCGGACGGCATCGAGGTGCTGGCCGGGATCCGCGCCATCGACCCGACGGCGGCGCGGGTGGTCGCGGTTCGGTGGGGGGCATGGGAGACCGCGCGGCCGATCTTTGATGCGGTCACTCTGGGCAAGATCGACCACTGGATGTATCGCCCGAAGGAGACCCCCGACGAGGACTTCCACAGTGCGGTCACGAACTTCCTGAACGAGTGGAGCCAGCTGCGCGGCGGCGGGTTCGAGGCGGTGCAGATGATCGGGCAGTCCTGGTCGGTCCGGTCCCAGGAACTGCGCGACATGTTCTCCCGCAATGGAATCCCGACCGGCTTCTACGATGCCGATTCGGACCGCGGCCGCCAGTTGCTGCGCGACCAGGGCCTGGAATCGGCGGACCTTCCCGTGATAGTGCTCCGCTTCGCGGCGGAGCGGCCCACGCTGGCCAACCCGTCGGACCTGGAGCTCGCCGAGGCCTTCGGCCTGATGACGCCGATACCCGAGGGCGAGTTGTTCGACGTCGCGGTGGTGGGAGCGGGCCCGGCCGGCCTGGCGGCCGCGGTCTACGCCTCCTCGGAGGGCCTGCGGACCGTGGTCATCGAGCGGGAGGCCATCGGCGGCCAGGCCGGGACCAGCTCGATGATCCGCAACTACCCCGGGTTCGCCCAGGGCATCAGCGGGGCCCGGCTCGCGTTCGCGGCCTACCAGCAGGCCTGGCTGTTCGGCAGCACGTTCGTGTTCTTGCGGCAGGTAGACGACCTGTCCGGCGAAGAGGGCCGGTACCGGCTGCGGCTCTCGGACGGCAACACGCTCACGGCTCGCTCGGTGGTCCTCGCGAGCGGCGTCAGCTACCGCCGGCTCGGGGTCCCAGGGCTGGAGAAGCTGCTCGGCCGGGGCCTGTTCTACGGCGCCGGGGTCACCGAGGCGGCGGCCATGCGCGGGCGGAAGGTGTTCGTGGTGGGGGGCGGTAACTCGGCCGGGCAGGCCGCGATGCACCTGTCCCGGTGGGCCGAGCAGGTGACGATCCTGGTACGCGGCCAGTCGCTGGCCGACAGCATGTCTGACTACCTGGTCCGCGAGATCGACGCGACAGCGAACGCCGACGTCCGGCACGGCACTCAGGTGGTCGACGGCATCGGCACGGATCAGCTCGTGGCGCTGACGCTCGAGGACACTGCGACCGGGGCCAGGAACACGGTCCCGGCCGATGCCGTGTTCGTCCTGATCGGCTCCGAGCCGCGGAACGAATACCTCGGCGAGAGTGTCGCGCGCGACGAATGGGGTTTCGTCCGGACCGGACCGGACCTGCTCGGCGACTCGGGTGGCGCCGATGCGGGCTGGCGCCTGGACCGCGCGCCGCTGTCGAACGAGACGAGCCTGCCGGGCGTGTTCGCGGCGGGCGACATGCGCCGGGGATCGGTCAAGCGGGTCGCGTCCGCGGTGGGCGAGGGAGCGGTCACGGTCCAGTACCTGCACCGCACGATCGATGCCCTGGCCGCGGCGCAGCAATCGCGGAACCGGTAGCGCGATGGCCGCCGAGGACGGGCTCCGGGGCGGATCCGGGGAGCGGCCCGA
>DASXLW010000038.1:0-24810 GCA_036496025.1 Streptosporangiaceae bacterium | reverse complement strand
TCATCGAGGCGCGCAGCAGGTACGCGCTGATGCCGCTGCGGATCTTCCGCAACCGGGACCGGTCGGGAGCCAACCTGATCATGCTGTGCGTCGGCACCTCGATGTTCGGGATGTTCTTCTTCCTGACCCTCTTCCAGCAGACCGTCTGGGGCTGGAGCGCGCTCAAGACCGGCGTGGCCTACCTGCCCATGGTGGCCGTGATCATGCTGATGTCCGGTGTCAGCGCCCAGCTGGTCAGCCGGATCGGCGCCCGGCCGATATTGCTGGCCGGGTCGGCGGTCGGCGCGGGCGGCATGTTCTGGCTGTCCCGGATCACCGAGCACAGCACGTTCGTCGGCGGGCTACTCGGTCCCGAGCTGCTCACCGGGGCCGGCCTGGGCATGCTGTTCATGCCGCTGACCCTGGTCGCCCTGGCCAAGGTCAAGGACCGGGACGCGGGCCTGGCCGCGAGCCTGCCCAACGTCGGCCAGCAGGTCGGCGGCGCGATCGGGCTCGCCGTGCTCGGCACAGTGGCCTGGACCGCGGTCGCCAGCAGCGTCAAGAGCCAGGTCAGCGCGGCCGCCGCTGCGGCGGCGAAAGCCGGTCACGCGGTGCACGCGAAGGCAGGGGGGTCCGTGCCTACTGCCATCTATCACCACGCGCTGGCGGTCGGCTTCTCCCGGGGATTCCTGGTCTCGGCCGGGATCGGCCTGCTGGGCCTGATCGTCACGATCGTGATGATCCGGGTAACCCGCGAGGACCTGGCCGGAGTTCAGAGTCCGATGATGGCCGATTCCGGCGTGGGGACCGTGGCCGAGGCCGGGGCCGAGCTGTTGGCCGCCGAGGCCCAGCCGGCCCAGGCCCGTCGGGCGGTGACCCGTCCGACGGAAACGGACGCCGGCGAGCTGGCGACCTGACAGTCCGCCGTTAGCGCGATCGTGGCGCATGCGCGGGGCCCGCCCCCGCCAGGCGCCACGATCGTGCCTGCTGACCCAGGGTCCGCTAGTCGCCCTTGGCGCCGCGCGGCTCCGGTGTCAGGTCCGCTCTTTGTAAGGCGCGGAGCCGGAACCCGGCGCCGCGGACCGTCTCGTCAGACTTCACGCAGTGGATGCGCCAGCAGTGCAAGGGTCTCCAGACAGACTCTCAACGCGCCTGGAGCATCTCCTGGCGGGTTGGCGGGTCGGCGCCGGGCCGCTCACAGGTGACAGTGGCCGCCAGCACCGCCCAGTCGACGACTTCGGTGATATCGCCGGCCGCGATACGGCCAAGTGGCATAACGCCGCCCGCGCCGCCCGCGTTTTCGGCTGCGTCGTCCGGCGCGGACGGGCCGTTTGCGCAGCCGAGCAAGCCGCGCCGCCACAGCGCGTCGAGCAGGCCGGCGCAGAATGCGTCTCCGGCTCCGACGGTATCCGCGACCACCACCGGCCGGGCGGGTCGCCGGACCTGCGTGCCGTCCGGAGCCAGGGCGTAGGCCCCGCGCGCGCCCAGCGTGATCACCACGAGATCCGGCCCGAGCTGCTGCCAGGCGCGTGCCACCGACTCGTAGCCGAGGCCTGGATACAGCCAGTCGGTGTCTTCCTCGCTCGCCTTAACGATGTGCGCCAGCCGGATCTGGCGTTCGACCCGGGCTACCTCATCGGCCCGGCCGGCGGCGATATGGGGCCGGATGTTCGGGTCGATGCTGATCGTCACCCGGCCGCGGGCGCGTTCGGCGGCGAGCAGATCCTCCACCGCCCGGGCGCCGGGCGCCAGCGCCAGGGTCATCGACCCGGCATGCAGTGCGGTGACATCGGGGGCGAGCGCGCCGGGCAGTTCGTCGCGGCGCCACTGCCAGTCCGCGGTGCCCTGGAAGTAGAAGGAGTAGGCGGCCCGCCCCGCCTCGTCCAGGCTGGCCAGGGCCAGCGTGGTGGGCTCGGCCGCCCGCACCGCGTCCCGCAGCGAGACACCGTTGCCGGCCAGATGCGACGCGAGCTGGCCGCCGAGGGCGTCAGTGCTGAGCCTGGCGAGTATCGAGCACGGCACGCCCAGCCGGGCCAGTCCCACGGCCGCGTTCGCCGCGCTGCCCCCCGGGTAGGCGCGGTACAGGCCGCCACCCTCATCGACGAGATCGATCACCACCTCGCCCGCCACCGTGATCACATATCCTCCTCACGGCCAGAAGGCCCCTTCGCTGCGATGTCGCGGGCCGGTCCGGCACCCGCCGCGAGGTTGAAGGCCTCGGCGCCCGCGCGCCAGGTGCGGTCGAGGTCTGACCCGTCCGGATAGCGCTGATCGAGTTCCAGGATGACCATCCCGTGCGCGAACGACCACATCGCCTGGGCCAGGACAGGATCACCCGCCGCCAGCAGCCACGGCTCCCCCGCCCAGTCCTCCAGTCCCGGCGTCAGCTCGGCGCGCGGCAGCTGTCCGGAGGTCGCCAGCCGGTACAGGCTGGGCCGGGCCAGAGCCTCGGTCCGGTAGGCGGCTAGCACCCTGGCCACGGCTCCCGTTCCCGCCGGCGCCTGCGGATCGGTTACCGCCCGGTGCAGGGCCTCCCCCATCTCGGCCAGCCCCGCCTCGATGAGCGCCACCTCCACCGCATGCTTGCCAGGCAGATGCTTGTAGATGGACGGAGCGCGGATGCCGAGAGCCGCCCCGAGACGGCGCATAGTGAGCGCGTCCCGGCCCTCGCTCTCCAGCAGCACCCGGGCCGCCGCGATGATCTCCGCGGCGCGCCGGGGAAGCTGACGCGGTTCGGGCCGGGCGCTGGTCACGGCACCGGCCTCGCGGCCGGTCAGGGCGCCGTCTCCAGCCGGAAGACAGGATGCTTGCTGGCGATGGCCCGGATCTGGTCGTCGGTGGAGTCCGGCCCGACGCCGTCGAAGAACACACCCACCTCCGCCTTCCAGCGCCGCAGGTAACCGCGGAGCACGTCGACCTTGTCCGCGTCGGGCACCTCGTGGCCGAGGTAGTGCTGGCGCTTGCTGCCGAGCAGCAGGTCGAGCTTCCCCCCGTCGGCGCGGACGTTGCGTACCCACTCGGTCTCGCCGCGCGGTGAGACGAGGTACTGGCGCCCGTCCAGCGAAAGCAGGTTGACCGGCGTCCTGCGGGCCAGGCCGGTCTTGCGGCCGCGCACCTCGAGCACGCGGCTGCCCAGCACGCTGATTCCGGCCCGGGTCGCGAGGGCGACCATCCGGTTGAACACGTTCTGCGTCAGCCATCCTGGCTTGCGGTAGTGCGGGTCCGCCATGGCGCTTCTCCTCTCCTGCAGTGGCTAACATCGTTAGCCTGTCAGCGCCTAGTATGGCTAACTGTGTTAGCTCCGTCAAGCCCGGGGAAGGTTCCGGGCGCGCCCCACGCCCAGACTGCGGCTCCGGGGGCCCCCGGGACAGCATCGGAGGACTACGGGGAGGCTCCGCCCCGAGCGGTCGCACCGGCCCGCTTGACATCGCGTTGCCGTCACGAGTACATCCTTGGACATCGTTGTCACACCCCGGAGCTGCCACCGGAGTCCAGGGAGGTGCACGTGAGCGGCCTCGAGCCTGTCGTTCTGGGACCGAATCAGCCAGAGCGGTTCTACCGGGGCGGGGAGAAGATCGCGGCGTTCCGGGCCGGCGACCAGTCCCTCGATCCCCCGGGACCCGGCCAGGACAACGATGACCGGCCGGAGGACTGGGTTGGCTCGGCGACCACGGTGTTCGGCTTGGAGACCGACGGGCTGACCCGGCTGCCCGACGGCCGGCTGCTCCGCGACGCGATCGACGCCGATCCCGAGGGCTACCTCGGCCCCGAGCACGTCCAGCGGCACGGCTCCAGCCCCGGGCTGCTGGTCAAACTACTCGACGCCGGCGAGCGGCTGCCCGTGCACTGCCATCCCGATGACGCATTCGCTCGCCGGCACCTGGCCTCGCCGTGGGGGAAGACGGAAGCCTGGATCGTCGTCGACGCGGCACCGGGCAGCGCGGTCCACCTCGGCTTCAGCGAGGCCGTGCCGGACCAGACGCTCGCCGGGTGGGTAGCCGGCCAGGACCTGGCGATGCTGCGGGCGCTCCACCGGGTGGCGGTGCACCCCGGCGACGCGATACTGGTGCCGGCCGGCCTGCCGCACGCGATCGGCGCGGGCGTGTTCGTCATCGAGTTGCAGGAGCCGACGGACCTGTCCGTATTGCTCGAGTGGGATGCCTTCCCCGTCGACGGCCGCGCGGACGGTCACCTCGGCCTCGGCTTCGACCTGGCCCTCGGCTGCGTGGATCGGTCCGCGTGGCAGCCGGAGCGGATCGCCGGGCTGCATGGCCCGCTCGGCGCGGCCGCCGACTGCCCAGTCACTCCCGTGTTCCCGCCCGCCGCCGACCCGTACTTCGCCGCGGAGCGGATCAGGACCGGCCTCGGCACGGTCAGGCTCGATCCGCGATTCGCCATCCTGATCGTGATCGCCGGCCGCGGCCTGTTGCGCAGCGAACGGGGTGACATCCCGCTGAGCCGCGGCACGACGGTCCTGGTCCCCTACGGTGCCGGGCGCACCGAGATAGCCGGGCGCTGCGAGGTGATCCGATGTCTTCCCCCGAACGGCTCCGCGCCGGACTCTCGCTCTTGACGGCCGAGGCCGGCCCGGGCTCGCGTCGCTGGTGTGGAGCCTGGCGCCGGTCGGTCACGCCCCGCGTTCGCCTGCTGCGCGCATACCCGGGCGGGATGCCCACCGCAAGGGCCCTGCAGACTGGGACCGATTGGGAGCGGCGCCAGGCTCCTGCCGGTGCTACTACCACCTGCGGGCCGGCTTACTCGTCGTCGTGCCGACAAGCCGCCCGACACAGCTGCGACTACCCGACGGGAGGGCGGGATGCCGTTGAGGCGGGGGAACATGATCAGCTCTGTGAGGGAACTAGCTCCCGCGACTGGACTTGAACCAGTAACCTGCCGGTTAACAGCCGGACGCTCTGCCGAATTGAGCTACGCGGGATCAGCCGACACAAGGTCACAGGCGGGCTGCGCTACCTGCGTCGCGGTCAAGCGTAGCGCATGCCGCCGGGTTCCTGCTCACGCGCAAGCGCACAGGTGGCGCGGCATGCCGCGTCTCAGGAGTAGCGCCGGCCGTACAGGGGAAGTCACTTCGCAACAGCAATCAGGTGAGAGAAGGTGCCACATGCGGTACCGAGCCACGTTCATCACGGGCCTGGCCGTAGGTTTCGTACTCGGCGCACGGGCGGGCCGGGAACGGTACGAGCAGATGAAGACGCTCGCACGGCGCGCCACCGACAATCCGGCCGTGCAGCAGGCGGCGGGAGCGGCGGCGGCCCAGGCAACGGGCCTGGCCAAGACGGCCACGAACAAGGTCCAGCAGCGCGCGCCTGGGTTGACCGACACCGCCCGGAAGGCAAGCGAACGGCTGCCGGGCTGGCGGGACAAGCGGGCCGGGACCGGAGCGGAGCCAGACGCCGGAACCGGCGCGTCAGGCCGCGGAACCGGCGCATCAGGCGCTGGAACCGACGGCGTCCCGTCGGTTCCAGCGCCCGGTGGTCCGACCGACGGGTAGCCGCGGATGCCGGTGACGGTCCGGTAACCGCGGCGTGCCGCCGCCCGGGGCTCGCCCGGTGCGGCGGCACGTCGTCGACGGCTGTCAGGTGCTGCGCTTCCAGGTGACCTTGAACTGGTTACCCGCGGAGTTGAGGGCGCCGGTCTGCGCCTTCACCTGGTGGCTGCTGTTCTCCATGGTGATCTTCTGGTTCGGGAACGTCTTGATCGTCCCGGACTTGCTGCCGGCCTGCACCGTCGCGCCGGCCAGCGTCCACGTGCCGAACTTGGTCAGCGGCAGGACACCGCCGGAGCTGGTGCAGCACGGCGCCTCGGCGATCCACTCGGCGCTCGAGTCCACGCACGTGGCGGCGCCGCAGGTCTGGGTGGTGCTGAAGCTGGCGGCCGGGTGAGTGGAGTCGGTGAGCGTGAGCGTGTACTTCGTGCCGCTCCTGGTCACCGACGAGGTGATGTGGTCGCCGGGCCGCACCGCGGTGCTCACGGTCTGGATGTTATTGGCGGGGTACATCTCCCACCACGAGAAGTAGGTGGCCGTGCCCCCCGCGCACTGGATGAGGGTGCCGTCCTGCTCCACCGTGCTGCTGCTGAAACCGTCGATCCCGGTCCAGAAGGCCGCGAACGACTGCCCTGACCCGCAGGTGCCCTTGGGCTCCGTCCAGCTGCCCGTGACCTTGCTGTACGTGCCCGACGTGTTCGTGTCGGCGTAGCCGGCCCAGTTCGAGCTCACCGACGCACCCTTAACCCGCACCGAATGCCCGGGAAGCGGCTGGTTGGTGGCGTGCTGACCGATCTTGAGGTGCTTCAGAGCCGCCAGGGCGGCCGCGCGGGCGTTCACCGGGCTGTGGGCCGCCGAGGCGGTGCCCGCGCCGACGGCCATCACCAGGCCCAGCACAGGCACGCACGCCACCAGGACGTGCGCCACGAACGATGTGAAACGTCGATGCATAGAAGTCACCTCTCGTTTGAGGTGGCCGTCGATGGCCACCGTGCCACCGCATCGTAACTTTTGCACTCTCATCGCTCAACGGTTACGTTCGCGAACGTTTGCGGTATCACAGGCGAACCGCCAACGCTCGCGCGCTGGCCTTCGCGGACCGGGCCGAACCGGTAGACGGCGCGTGCCCCGCCATCTAAGCTGCTCCCCGCGGTCACGCGCCGTGCATCGTCCGGCTCAGCGCTCAGGCAGGGAACGAGTTGACCAAGCAAGCCCCGGTAAAAATGCACGATGCCGTTACCCCGCATAACATTCCGGAATCAGCCGAGGTGGTGGCCGGCTACGTCGACGGAGATTTTGCCTGGCCGCCGGAGGCCTGGCACAGATGGCCCGATGCCCTGAAGGTGCTGATCACCGTGTTCGGCTCGACGAAGGGCAACGTCGCCGATGTCGAGAGTGGCAACATGACGCCCGGCGAGGCCCGGAAATGGATTGAGGCCAAGCACCGGGAAGGCATGCACGAGAGCACGGTCTATTGCAGCCGGTCCATCCTTGACGAGGTCCGGGCGGCGTGCCGGGGTCTCGATTACTCCATCTGGGTGGCGGACTGGACCGGAAGCCCGCATCAGGTCCCCGGCACCGTGGCCACGCAGTACAAGAACGTAGACAATGCCTACGACCTGTCCATGGCGTACTCGCAGGAATGGCTGGACGCGATCAACAAGGCGAACCGCCCCTGGCCGTACCGGCGGTAGCGCCAGGCCGCATCCCGGCCTAGCGGGCGGTCGAGTAGGGAGAACGCGGCAGCGCCCCTGAAGATGGTGAGGGGCAGGGCGCTGCTCTGTGCCCGTTTGGGTCGCTGGGGTGCCGTGACGTGGCTTGCCGCCGCCCGGCATCCGTGCTACTTGGCGCAGAGCGCAAAGACCTCAAGAGTATTGGCAGGGACGTTAGTCCCGGTCGTCTGGACCTGCCATCCGTTGAAGTCGGTGATCGTGATGGGCTCATTGTCGACGACCTGGCCGACCAGGTCGATCAGGGCGGGGGCTGTGATCTTGTAACCGCCGCCGACTATGAAGGGATGGCTGGGCAGGCAGTGGACTTCCACGGAACTTCCGCCCTGACCGTTCAGCGCAGTCCTGGTCATGACGTCTAGCCCGGCCGACCCCGCTGTGGAGGGCCCTGCTGGGCCTTGCGCCCCCGTATCGCCCTGGGGTCCGATGGCTCCCTGCGGCCCGGTGTCCCCCGTGTCCGCCTTCGCTCCCTGCGGCCCGGCGGCGCCAGTGTCGCCCTTGGGCGGAGATGCTCGTAGCCGAGCTGAGTGACCACTTCATCTCAGCGCGTTGCGTCGCGCAGCACTGATGTGACGCCAAGCGGCTTGTGCTGCCTGAGACAGCTGGGGTTGTATCGGTGGCATGAGGCCAGCGAGGGCAGGCTCGCGGGGTGGCCCGGCGTATTCGCCGCCCAGCTGAGCCGATTTCCGCACGTCTTTTAGCGACCCGACGTAGCCTGCGAAGGTCGTCGGCGGCCGCGATCCCGAATTGGCGTGTCCCGCAGCATGAGAAGGTGGCTCCAGGCTAGGAGGGGTGGGTCTTGGCCATATCTACTACCGGCGTGCAGCCAGTGGAGGAGTCCAGGGACAAGGGCCTGAAGCCAGGTGCCCTTGGCCTGGTGTCCAGCGTGGTCATCGGGGTCGCCTCGACCGCGCCGGCCTACAGCCTGGCCGCGACGCTGTTTTTCGTGGTGGCGGCTGTCGGTTTGAAGTCTCCGCTGGTCGCGCTGCTCGCGTTCGTGCCCATGCTGCTGTGCTCGATCGGTTTCAGCGAGCTGAACAAGGCCGACCCCGACTGCGGGACCACCTTCATCTGGTCTACCCGCGCGTTCGGGCCGGGGACCGGCTGGGCAGGCGGCTGGGCGGTTGTGGCCGCCGATGTCCTGGTCATGGCCAGCCTGGCCCAGGTGGCCGGGCAGTATGTGTTTTTCTTGTTCCAGGGGCCGAGCAGCGCGATCGGTGTCAACGCTTCCAGTGTCTGGGTGCTGCTGGTCGGCATCTTGTGGATCGTCGCGATGACCTACATCTGCTATCGCGGCATCGAGGTGTCGGCAAACTTCCAGAAGGCGCTGCTGTCCATCGAGATCGTCATGCTGTTGGTGTTGTCGGTGACGGCGCTGGTCCGGGTGTTCGGCAGCCATCCGCCGCCTGGGTCGCTGCACCCGAGCCTTAGCTGGCTGTCGCCGTCGCACCTGCCCTTGTCTGCCTTCGTGTCCGGGATCATCTTGATGCTGTTCATCTACTGGGGCTGGGACACTGCCTTGTCGGTGAACGAGGAGACCGCGGATAAGTCCCGGACGCCGGGCCGGGCGGGGATCATCTCGACGATCCTGCTGCTTGTCACCTACCTGATCGTGATCACCGCGGTTCAGGCATTCGCCGGGATAGGCAGCAAGGGCGTCGGGCTGACGAACCCGGCGCACCAGTTCGATGTGCTGTCGGTAACCGGGGGCGCGATCTTCGGAACCTCTGGGCTCGGTACGGTGTTGTCCCGGTTGCTGATCCTCATGGTGCTCAGCTCGGCCGCGGCCTCCACCCAGACGACGATCTTGCCGACCGCCCGCACCACGTTGTCGATGGCCGCCTACGGGGCGCTGCCCGCGTCGTTCGCCAAGATCGATCCCAGGTACTTGACTCCGACGGTGTCCACGCTCGTGATGGGGGCCGTTTCGATTGCGCTGTACATCCCGCTGAACTTCGTTTCCGGAGGCAACCCGATCGCGGACGCCGTAACTGCGATCGGGCTTTACATCGCCTTCTATTACGGCCTGACTGCCTTCTCCTGCGCCTGGTATTACCGACATACGCTGACCAGCAGCGCCCGGAATCTCTGGATGCGCGGCATCCTGCCGGTGCTCGGCGGGCTGATCATGTACGCGGCTGGTTTCTACAGCCTGCAGAGCGACTGGGTGGCGTCCAACAGCTATACCACCTGGACGGTGCCTGGCCTGGACTGGCAGATCGGCGGGACCTTCATCGTCGCCGCGCTGGCCGCGCTGGCCGGAGTCATCTGCTTTGTGTTCATGCGCGTGACCGCCCCCGCCTTCTTCCGTAAGCGGATCCTTACCAGGCCCACTTCCGCGCTGAGCCCTTACCCGGACCTGTGAGCCGGGCGGGCGGCGGCTCAGCGCCACCCGGCCTCCGTCGGCTGGGTACGGCCTGGGCATCAGATGCGGGGTTGCTCGTCGGCGAGGGTACTTGGCACGCTAGGCCCACGATGGCGCAGTATGACTTTTAGGGGGGTACCGGCTCCGCCCCGCCGATGACAGCACCGGGCCAGCCGGGAGAAACGATATGTCCTTTTCAACTCAGCCAGTCCGCGTTGGGCAACATGCCATGAGCAGCGCAGTGCCGCCCGCGGCTTTGGAGGACGCGGTGCCCGCCAGCCGGTACCGGCCCGTCCGGTCCGGAACGGTCCCGGCGCTGGCCGACGGTTTCAATGCCCGGCTGGAGACGGCTCCCGACCTGAAGGCCGCGCTGCCGGCCGGGGCCGCGGTCGCGCTGGTCCCGGATCGGAGGGCTGCCCGGGCAGCCGACCCTGGCCAAGTGGCGGTTCCCGAAGCCCAGGACTGGTTGAGATCGTCGGGCAAGACCCAGTTGGCCGCGGCCTTCGCCGAGTCGCTGTGGCAGTCACGCGGAATAGACCTGCTGGTATGGATCGAGGCCACGAGCCGGGCCTCGGTGCTGGCCGGCTACGCGGCGGCGACGGCCGAGGCGACCGGCCGCAGCCAGGCGAGCAGCTGCGAGTCAGTAGCCGCCCAGTTCGTCGGCTGGCTGGGCGAGACCACCTGTTCGTGGCTGGTGGTACTGGATGACCTATCCGGCGCGGCGGACCTGGACGGTCTGTGGCCGGCCGGCCCACGCGGCCGGGTCCTGGTGACTTCCAACGACACGGCGGCCGTCCCCGGCGGCATGCGGGTCCTGCCGGTTGGGCCGTTCAACTCGCGCGAGGCCCTCAGCTACCTGATCGGCCGGCTGGCGCCGGACCCGAGCCTGCGGCTTGGCGCGGTTGAACTGATCAGCGAGCTTGGCTCCGAGCCGGTCGCGCTAACCCAGGCCAGCGCGGTGATTGCCAGCTGTGGGGTGTCGTGCCACGAATACCGCGACCATTTCATCAGCTGGCGGGAGCAGCTGACTGATTCGTCTGGTGCACCGGCGTCGGCGGCCGAGGTGACGTGGACAATCTCGTTCGGACATGCTGACCAGCTTGCAGCGGCCGGATCGGCCAAATTGCTGCTGGTCTTGGCCGCGCTGCTGGACGGGCACAACATTCCCCGAACCGTCTTCGCCACGCCGGCGGCACGCGATTACCTCGCGAGCGGCGGCGAAGCCGCGGCGGGCAGCGACGGCGACCGCGCGGCGCTGGCGGCGCTGGAACAGGCAGGCTTGCTGACCGTCGAACCGGTGACGACAGCGCCGACGGTCCGGATCAGCCCAGTGCTGCAGGCGGTGATGCGAGCCTCCATGCCGGAAGGCATGCTAGATCAGGTGGCTCGGGGGGCCGCGGACGCGCTACTCCAGGCCTGGCCGGAACCAGAGCTACCCGGCTGGCCTGCTTCCGGTCTGCGATCCTGCGTCGCCACCCTGCGGCAGAACGCCGGAGATCTGCTCTGGGCCGGCGGCTGCCATCCGGTGCTCCTACGGGCGGGGGAGAGCCTGGAATGCGCGGGCCTGACCGAGTCCGCGGTGGACCACTGGCGCGACCTGACCGCGACCAGCGAACGGCTGCTGGGCGCTGAGCACCCGGACACGATGCTGGCCTGTCAGCGGCTGGCTGACGCCTACCTGGCCGCCGGGCGCGCAGACGGTGCCGTTCCGTGGTTCGAGTGGATGCTCAACAGCCAGATCCGCAAGCTCGGACAGGATCATCACGATGTGATTGAGGCGCGGCGCCGCCTGGGTCACGCCCTTGTGGCAGCGCGCCAGTTCCAGGACGCGATCACCGTCCTTGAGCGCGTGGTACCCGAGTTCGAGCAGGTTTTCGGGCCCGGGCACACTGACACGCTCGGTGCGCGAGATGAGCTGGCCGCCGCCTACCTGGCGGCCGGCCTGCACTCAGAGGCCATCACCTTGTACCGGAGCACGCTCGCCGAACGGGAGCGGGCCCAGGGAGCCCGCCATCCGCAGACGATGACCGCACGTCAGGGCCTGGCCGACTCCTACCTGGCCAGCGGCCGGTCGAAAGAGGCAGTATCGGTCTACAAGCGGGTGGTGGCCGATCGGGATCGTGTCCTTGGCCCCGACCACCTGGACACGATCATGGCGCGGAACAGTCTCGGCGCGGCGTATCAGGAGATGGGCAAGACGGCGGCGGCGGAGTGGGCCTACGAGCAGGCACGGGCCGGCTTCGAACGGGTGCTTGGCCCTCGTCACCCTGATACGCTGCGCAGCCGTGCGGAGCTGGCCCGGGTGTACCGCAGGCTGGGGCGGTACGGAGACGCCCGCGCGCTGCTGCGCGACACGGTCAACCGCCTGGAGAGCACTCTGCCCAAGGACGATCCGCTGATCATTGAGCTGCGCGAAAGCCTAGCTGACATTGGCCAGGAGTAATCCCCAAGGAGGATGCTCGGGCCGCCACCCGTCCGCAACCGCGATCGAGACAGCGGGCGTCCTGCGGCTGCGCGGCCCGGCCGCCGCCCGGGTCAGGCACGTCTGTACCGGCGCGCACCCGCCCGGATCACCGTAAAGAAGAGCCGGTCACCGCGACCATAGGAGAGCTGGAGTATGGCTGACCTGATCCTGGCCGGCGCCGACATCATCACCCTTGATCCGCGGTGCCAGGCCGCCTCGGCTGTCGCCATCAGCGGGGGCCGGATCGCGGCCGTCGGCGACCGGCATGACGTCCGGGACTGGCGGGGCGCCCGGACCGAGGTCATCGACCTGGGCGGCGCGACTGTCACCCCCGGGCTCACCGACTCGCATATGCACCCCGTCCTGGGCCTGAGCCTGACGGCCGGCCTGGACCTGTCAGCCTGCGCCGACCTTGGCTCGGTCCGCGCCGTGCTCAAGACAGCCGCCGCAGCGGCCGGGCGGGATCAGTGGATACTCGGGTGGGGCCTGGATCCCAACGTGTTCGGAACCATCCCCATCGGGTTCGATGCGATCGAAGACGTGCTGGGCGGCCAGCCCGCCTGCCTCAACCTGTTCGACGGGCACTCGGCACTGGCCAGCCGGCAGGCCCTGCGGCGGGCCGGAATCGAGGGCCCGCGCCAGTTCGCCTCGCGTTCGGTCATCGTCTGCGACGGCCACGGCCATCCCACCGGGCACCTGCTCGAAGAGGGCGCGATCCGCCTGGTCCGCGCGGTCATCCCGCCCGAGTCCTTCGCCAGCCGCCGCGACCGGCTCGCCGCGCTGCTGCACGACATGGCGGCCACCGGCCTGACCGGCGGGCACGTCATGGATCTCGACCCCGGCGACATCGAGCTGTACGCCGCCTTGGACCACGGCGGCCAGCTGCCGCTCCGGCTCCGCCTGGCACCCTGGCGCCGGCCCGAAGACGACGCCACCACGGCACAGGAACTGCTCGAGCTGCACGGGCGGTCCGGCCGGCTCTGGAACGTCGCCGCGGTCAAGCTGTTCATCGACGGCACCATCGACGGCGGCACGGCGTGGCTGCACGACCCCGACTGCCACGGCCAGTCCACCGCGCCGTACTGGAAAGACCCCCGCGACTACACCGAGGCGGTCCGCGTCCTGGCCCAGGCCGGGGTGCAGACCGCCACCCACGCCATCGGCGACGCCGCGGTTGAGCACGTCCTGGACACCCTCGCCCAGGTCGTGCCCGCCGGCAGCGCCGTCCGGCACCGGATCGAGCACATCGAGACGCTGCCCGGCGACCAGGTTCCGCGGTTCGCCGAACTCGGCGTCATCGCCTCCATGCAGCCCAGCCACGGCGCCCGCTACACCCGCGCCGACCACAGCGACAACTGGTCAACCCGCCTTGGCGACGAGCGAGCCGACCGGGCCTGGCGCTGCCGCGACCTCCTCGACGCCGGCGCGATCCTCACCCTGGGCTCGGACTGGCCGATCGCGCCGTTCGACCCCCGCGGCATCATCGCCGAAGCGCAGCTCCGCCGCCCCGCCGACCGCCCTGACCTCGGCCCCGTCCGCCCCGGCCAGGCGCTGACCGCGCGGCAAGCCCTGCACGGCTACACCACCGCTCCGGCCTTCGCCGCCTCCGCCGAACGCGTCAGCGGGCGGATCGCCCCCGGCTACCGCGCGGACCTCACCGCCTTCGCCGCCAGCCCCCTGCAAACACCACCAGCCGACCTGCCCGACGTGCCCATCACCCTCACCACCGTCGACGGGATCATCCGCTACCAGGCCACCTGACCCCGCACCGTCAGCAGATCCTCATCGCTCCCGCCCAGCCCCGCTCCTGCAGCCGCAGAACCGGCACGAAAGATCCGACCGCATCCGCCATCCGGCACGGTGCCGCTTACCAGCGGCGCAGCGGCCATGCCGGCACAGTTCGGCACGAACGGTGGCGGTCGGCGCGCTAGTCGAGGTACTCGCGGAGCATCTGGGCGCGGCTGGGATGGCGCAGCTTGGCCAGGGTCTTGGACTCGATCTGCCGGATCCGCTCCCGGGTCACGCCGAATTCCCTGCCGACCTCTTCGAGTGTCCTGGGATGCCCGTCGGTCAGGCCGAACCGCAGCTGGATGATGGCCTGCTCCCGGGGGCCGAGCGTGTCCAGGATCTGCTCGAGCTGGTCCTGCAGCATGATGAACGCCGCGGCTTCCATCGGCACCACGGCGTCGGCATCCTCGATGAAGTCCCCGAGGTCGGAGTCTTCCTCGCCGATCGGTGATTGCAGCGAGACGGGCTCCTGCGCGACCCGCTGGATTTCGGCCACCCGCTGCGCGCCGATGCCCATCTCGGCGGCGATCTCCCGGGCGGTGGGCTCCCGGCCGAGATCCTGGTGCAGCTGGCGCTGTACGCGGGACAGCTTGTTGATGGTCTCCACCATGTGCACCGGAATCCGGATGGTCCGCGCCTGGTCGGCGATGGCGCGGGTGATGGCCTGCCGGATCCACCAGGTGGCATACGTGGAGAACTTGTAGCCCTTGGTGTAGTCGAACTTCTCCACCGCGCGGATCAGGCCCAGGTTGCCCTCCTGGATGAGATCCAGGAAGATGAGCCCCCGGCCGATGTAGCGCTTGGCGATCGACACCACCAGCCTCAGGTTCGCCTCGATCAGCCGCTGCTTGGCCGCCGTGCCGTCGTCGGCCAGTTGCGTGAGCTCGTCGGCCCCCACCGGGGTCATCGCGAAGCCCGTGACCGTGCGCAGCTTTTCCTCGGCAAACAGCCCAGCCTCGATCGACTTGGCCAGCTCTACCTCGTCTTCCGCGGTCAGCAGCGGCACCCGGCCTATCTCGCGCAGGTAGATGCGCACCAGGTCACCGGGGGAGGCTCGTCGGCCCGTCTCGGCCCCGTCCTCCCTGGGCAGTTCCTCCGCGTACTCAGCGGGCGTGTCGAGGAGCTCCACCCCCTCGTCCGCGAGCAGCCGCAGCACACCGTCAACGGCGTCGGGCGGGAGGTCGGGGCGGTCGATGGCGGCCGTGACGTCAGCCATCGTGACCCCGCCGCGCTCCCTCCCCATGGCCACGAGGTCGGTCACCCGATCAGCCGGAAGCGGTCCGCTGGGCAGCACGGTGAGGTTCACGCAGACCAGTCTGCACTGTCACGGTCCGGTTACGGGGGACCCAATTTTGTCACCTTGGCGCAAGTAACGCACCGACCCTCTGCCCAGATGCACATCGGCGGGCGGCTTGGCACCCGCGCGACTACAGCGCTCCGGACGCCCGGTCTATAAGCACCTTCCGCCGCTGCTCAAGCCCGATGAGGTCCCCGAACAGCCGGTTGTAGTCGCCCTGGGCCGCCACCGGGTCCATCCGCTGCAGCCGCGACTTGACCCCGGAGATCAGCCGGCTGACCGCCAGCTCCTCGACCCGGGCCAGGACCGCGGACACATACCGGGCATCCGGCTCGCCGTCCACCCCAGGGGTCCGTAGCGGCTCCACGGCCAGCTGGGTCACCAGTGCCCTGGACTGCTCGTCCGGCGCCGCCTCGCGTAGTTCGCGCGCCCACTCCCGGCCGCTCTGGGCGGGCCCCGCACGGCCAGCGCCACCCCCCGTGGTGCCGGTTCCCGCGGCACCGGGCTGGGCTTCGCCTTCCCACCCGCTGCGCTCGCAGATCAGCAGGTAGACCCCGGCATGGACAGGCACCGTGAAGGCGTCCGCGCCCAGCGCCCCGAACCCTGGGCCGCACAGCCCCGGGCGCTGCACGGCCAGCTTGAGCGCCTCCCGTTCCACTCGCACCGCCGGGTCGCGCGGGTCATGGGCGGCGCCGTGGCCATCCTCCGGGCTCGCGCCCGGCGCGCCTGCCGGCCGGTCGCCGTTCACCCGGGCGCTCCCGTCGGCGGGCGTCCCCGGCGCGCCGTCGGGGGCGGGCCGGCGGCCGGCCGGCTCCGCGCCGCGCGGCGGTGCCTGCCGCGACATCCTGGCTCGGTCCGGCCCGGCGTGCGCCCGGACCCGGTCCAGCACGAAGCGCTCGTCCATGAGGCCGAGCCAGCGGTCCAGGCTGATCGCATACCGCTTCCTGAGGCCCTCGTCCTTGATCCGCGCCACGATCGGGGCCGCCGCGTCCAGCGCGGCCAGCCGGCCTTCGATCGTGTCGAGATCGAACCGGTTGACCTCGCTGCGGATGGCGAACTCGAACAGCGGGACGCGCCGGGCGATGAGGTCGCGCACCGCCGCGTCCCCGCGGGCCAGCCGCAGGTCGCACGGGTCCATGCCGTCCGGCTGCACGGTCACGAACGTCTGCGTGACGAACTTGTCCTCCATGCCGAACGCGCGGAGCGCGGCGCGCTGCCCCGCGGTATCGCCGTCGAACGTGAAGATGACCTCGCCGCGGAACTCGCTGGCGTCCATCAGCAGCCGCCGCAGGATCCTGATGTGGCCGTCGCCGAAGGAGGTGCCCGAGGTGGCGACCGCGGTCGGCACACCGGCCAGGTGACAGGCCATCACGTCGGTGTAGCCCTCCACGATGACCGCCTGGCGGCGCTGGGCGATCTGCCGCTTGGCCAGGTCCGCGCCGTACAGCACCGTGCTCTTGCGGAACAGCGGCGTTTCCGGCGTGTTCAGGTACTTGGGCCCGTCATCGCGTTCGGCCAGCTTGCGCGCGCCGAACGCGATCACGTCGCCGGTCAGATCACTGATCGGCCAGATCAAGCGGCCCCGGAACCTGTCCACCGGTCCCCGCCTGCCCTCTCGGGCCAGCCCCCCGGTCAGCAGTTCGGCGTCGGTGAAGCCGCGGCCGCGCAGGTGGCCGGTGAGCGCCTCCCAGGAGTCCGGCGCGTATCCGACGCCGAAGCTCCCCGCCTGCTCCAGATCGAATCCGCGTGCGGCGAGAAAGTCGCGCCCGGCGACGGCGTCGGCCGACCGGAGCCGTTCGGAATAAAAATCCGCCGCCGCCCGGTGCGCGGCGATAAGCCTGCGGCGCAGGCTCTGCTCCTGGCCGGGCACGTGGCCGCCCTGCTCGTAGCGGAGCTCGATACTCGCCCGGGCCGCGAGTCGCTCGACTGCCTCGGCGAACGACAGGTTGTCGACCTTCTGCACGAACGAGATGACGTCGCCGCCTTCGGCGCAGGAGAAGCAGTAGAAAAGTCCGCGACTCGACGTGACGTTGAACGACGGGGTCTTCTCGTCGTGGAAAGGGCACAGCCCCTTGAGCGATCCGCCGCCGGCGTTGCGCAGTTGCAGGTAGTCGCCCACGACCTCGTCGATGGGCGAGCGCTCCCGCACGGCGGCGATGTCCTCGTCGCGGATTCGGCCAGCCACCTCCGCCTCCGCCCTGTGCCGCCCGTCGCCCTGATTCCGACGCGGCGAGTCTAGTCCTTCCCGCCGTCACTCTCCCGGCTGCGGACGGCACCGATCACACTGGTACCGTCGCCGGGTGCGCGGGCATCTCGTCCTGTGGGACATCGACCACACGCTGATCAACGCCGGCGGCCTCAGCCACCATCTGTACGGCGTGGTCTTCGCCGGGCTGTTCGGGCGCGAGCTGCCCGCGGTGGCCCCGATGGCCGGGCGCACCGACCGCGCCATCATCCTGGACACGCTGAGGGGGGCGGGAATCGCCGAGCCCGGCCGCCACGTCGACGCGTTCATCGGCGGGCTCACCGCGCAGGCGCCGCAGTTCCGCGAGCGGGTCAGGGCCAAGGGCCGGGTGCTGCCCGGCGCCGCGGAGGCGCTCACCGCGCTATCCCGGTTTTCCGCGCCGGCGGCGGCTTTCGACGGGGCGAGCCCGGGCCGGGTGGTGCAGTCCGTCCTTACCGGCAACATCCGGCCGCTAGCCGAGATGAAGCTGGGTGCGCTGGGCCTGGCCGGCCACCTCGACCTGGACGCCGGGGCCTACGGCGACGCGCACGAGGACCGGGCCGAGCTTGTCCGGCTCGCCCGGCGGGCCGCGGCGACGGCCTACCGGGAGGACTTCAGCGGTGCGGCGACCGTGGTCGTCGGGGACACCCCGTTCGACGTGCGGGCCGCGCTGGCTGGCCGGGCTCGGGCGGTCGCCGTAGCCACGGGCGAGTCCACGGCCGCCGAACTCGCCGCGGCCGGCCCGCACGCCCTGCTGCCCGATCTTGCCGATACCGATCGCGTGCTGGCGGCGATCCTCGGCCCCGCGGCCACCCAGCACGAAACGGAAGCAGGCCAGGGCGGATGAACCCTCGCTACCAGGACGTAACGGAAAGCCTGCGCACGGCGTACGACGGGGCGGTCGAGCACCGGGACCGGACGGAGAAGGCGCCGTGGAAGATCACCGAACGCGCCGGCTTCCTGCGCCGGCTGCGGGACGAGGGCTGCCAACGGCTGCTTGAGCTCGGCGCGGGCACCGGACAGGACAGCGTGTTCTTCGCCGGGCACGGCCTGCAGGTCGTGGCCACCGACCTGTCACCGAAGATGGTTGCCTGCTGTCGCGAGAAGGGCCTCGACGCCCGGGTGATGGACCTCCTGCACCTGGACTTCCACGTCGTCGCGCCGCAGCGGCAGCACTTCCAGTCGCTGACGCTGCGCCGGTAGGGTCGCGCCCGGAAAGCGGGCGTCATACCTCGGTCAGCGGGACGTCCGGGTCGGCCAGCCTGGCCGGGTCGGGGCGCGCGCCCGCGGCCCCGGCCCGGATCAGCGCCTGGATGTCGTCGTTCACGTCCCAGACGTTGACATTCATCCCGGCCACCACGGCCCCGCGGTCAAGCCAGAACGCGATGAACTCCCGGGCATCGACGTTGCCGCGGTAGACGATCTCGTCGTAGCGGCCCGGCTCGGGCAGCCCGGCCGTCTCCATGCCCAGGTCGTACTGGTCGCTGTAGAAATAGGGCACCGGGTCGTAGGGCACATCCCCGCCGAGCATGGAGCGTGCCGCGGCCGGGCCGCCAGCCAGCGCGTTCGCCCAGTGCTCCACCCGCGCGCGGCGGCGAAGCAGCGGGTTGAACGCGTTCGCCACGTCGCCGGCCGCGTAGATGTCCGGATCGGAGGTACGCAGCATGGCATCGGTCAGGATGCCGTTGCCGACCTCGAGCCCGGCCTCCTCGGCCAGTACGGAGTTCGGCACCACGCCGATCCCGATGACCGCGATGTCCGCCGGCAGCTCGGTACCGTCCGCCGTGACCACGGCGCGCAGCCGGCCTCCGGCGCCGCGGAACTCGCGGGCGCTCTCGCCGAACCTGAACGTCACCCCGTGTTCGCGGTGCAGGTCGGTGAACACGCGGCCGACCTCGGGACCGATCGACCGGATCAGCGCGCCGAACTCGGGCTCGATCACCGTCACCTCGCAGCCGAACTCACGGGCGGCCGCGGCAGTCTCCAGCCCGATCCAGCCGGCCCCGGCGACGACCACCGTGCCGCCCGCCCGGATGGCGGCCGACAGCCGCTCGGAGTCCTGGACGGTGCGCAGGTAGAGCACGCCGTCCAGGTCATCGCCCGGCACGTCCAGAGAGCGCGGCGAGGCACCGTTGCTGAGGAGCAGCTTGTCGTAGCCGATCCGGCCGCCGTCGGACAGCTCCACCGCCCGCCCGGGCCGGTCGATGCGCACCGCCCGCACGCCGAGCCGCAGGTCCACGTCGTGCGCGGCGTACCAGCCCGCATCGTGTACGAAGATCGATTCTCTGTCGTCCCGGCCGAGCAGGTAGCCCTTGGACAGCGGGGGCCGCTCGTACGGCCGTTCCGGCTCGGCGCCGGCCAGCAGGATCGAGCCGCCGAAGCCCTCCTCCCGCAGCGTCTCCGCCGCCTTGGCCCCGGCCAGGCTGGCGCCCACGATCACATAGCTAGGCTCCGCGGCCATCGCGGCCCCCTTTCACAGTCACCGGCACAGCCGCCGGTACCAGGCCTTGGCGGACGTATCCGTCAGCGAGGCCACCTGGTCTATCACGACGCGCCGCTGTGCCTGGGCAGAACCTGCCACCTTCCAGGCCGGCCGCAGCACCGGGTCCAGCGTCTCAGGCGCACCCGCCTCGATCGCCGACGCCAGCTCGGCCACCAGATCGCGCTCGGCGGCCTGCGCCGCCACGACCCCGGCCCGGCTCATCACGTAGCACGCGGTCACCCCCTTGAGCAGGGCGCACTCCAGCCGCTGCGCACGCGGCACCACAAGATCCGCGGCGTACCTGGTCAGCCCGCCACGCCCCGCCGACGCGGCCAGCGTCGCCGCCTGCGCGGCCTGGCAGAACCGGCCGATCAGGTCGCTGGTCAGCTTCTTCAACGCGGCCAGCGAGGCGGGGCCGCCGTCGAATCCGTCCGGCCAGCAGTCGAGGCCGAGCAGCCGGTCGAACACCTCACCGAGCTCGCCGACCGTGACCGAGCCCGGGTCGCAGTAGCTGGTCATGGTGAGCTCGGCCACCGCTTCCCGCTGACTCCGGTCGCGGAGCCCGGCCATCGTGATCAGGCCGGCCTGCAGCCCGTCCTCCAGGTCGTGCACCGAGTACGCCACGTCGTCGGCCCAGTCCATGGCCTGCCCCTCCAGGCAGACCCGGCCGGGCGGGGCGTCGCGCCGGATCCAGGCGAAGACCTCGGCGTCCTCGGCGTACGCGCCGTACTTGGCCGTACCCGCCGGGCCGTGCCCGGCGATCCACGGGTACTTGAGGGTGGCGTCGAGGGTGGCCCGGGCCAGGTTGAGCCCGGACCCGGGCACCTTCGTCTCCAGCCGGGTGAGCAGGCGCAGGCTCTGCGCGTTGCCCTCGAACCCGCCGCAGTCCGCGGCCAGGACGGCAAGCGCCGATTCTCCGTTGTGTCCGAACGGAGGGTGGCCAAGGTCGTGCGCCAGGCAGGCCGCGTCCACCAGGTCGGGATCACAGCCGAGCGCCGCGCCGAGCTCCCGTCCGATCTGGGCGCATTCCAGCGAGTGGGTCAGCCTGGTCCGCGGGAAGTCTCCCGAGCCGGGCGACACCACCTGCGTCTTGGCCGCCAGCCTGCGCAGCGCGGAGCTGTGCAGGACGCGCGCCCGGTCCCGCTCGAAGGTGCCGCGGCCGCTGCTGTTGGGCGGCTCGGCCACCCAGCGCGCGGTCGCGGCCCGGTCGTAGCCGGAGTCGGTGCTCACCTGCCCGGCGGCCGCCGGGGCACCGCCTGCGTCACCTGCTGTCGCTGCCCTTTCCGGTCTCGACCGCGGCCCGGCCGGCTTCCAGCCTGGCCACCGGGACGCGGAACGGCGAGCAGGACACGTAGTCGAGCCCGGCCCGGTGGAAGAAGTGCACCGAGTCCGGGTCGCCGCCGTGCTCGCCGCAGACGCCGATCTTGAGGTCCGGCCGCGCCGCGCGGCCCTCCTCGACCGCGACGGCGACCAGCCGCCCGACGCCGTCCACGTCGATCGTCTCGAACGGCGACACGCCGAAGATGCCCAGGTCGATGTAGCGGCTGAAGAATGCCCCCTCCACGTCGTCGCGGGAGAAGCCCCAGCCCATCTGGGTCAGGTCGTTGGTGCCGAACGAGAAGAACTCGGCGCACTGGGCGATCTCCCCGGCGGTCAGCGCCGCCCTCGGCACCTCGATCATCGTGCCGATGAGCGTGGGCACATCGGTGCCGGTCTCCTCGGCCACCTGGGCGAGCACCTTCTCGGCCTCCTCGCGGGCGATCTCGAGTTCCTGCACCGCACCGACCAGCGGGATCATGATCTCCGGGTGCGGATCGCCGCCCGCCTTCGTCCGGTCGGCGGCGGCGTGCGCGATCGCCCGGACCTGCATGGCGAACAGGCCGGGGATGACCAGGCCGAGCCGGACACCGCGCAGCCCGAGCATCGGGTTCTGCTCGTGCAGCCTGCGCACCGCGTCGAGCAGCTTACGGTCCTGGTCGGTCGCCCCGCCGGCCCCCTTCTCGGCCAGCGCCACCTTGACCGACAGCTCGGTGAGGTCGGGCAGGAACTCGTGCAGCGGCGGGTCGATCAGCCGGATGGTGACCGGCAGGCCGTCCATCGCCTCCAGGATCTCCACGAAGTCGCCGCGCTGCAGCGGCTCGAGCGCGTCCAGGGCGGCCTGCCGGGCCGCGTCGTCGTCGGCCAGGATGAGCCGCTCGACCAGCTGCCGCCGCTCCCCCAGGAACATGTGCTCGGTGCGCACCAGGCCGACACCGCCGGCCCCGAACCGGCGCGCCCGGGCGCAGTCCTCGCCGGTGTCGGCGTTCGCGCGCACGCCCAGCCGCCGGCGGGCGTCCGCGTGCCCCATGATCTGGTGCACGGCCTGGACGAGCTCGCCGGCCTGGTCAGAGGCCGGGTCAAGCTTGCCCTCGAAGTACTGCACGACCTGGGAGGCCACCACGGGCACCTCACCCAGGTAGACCGCGCCGCTCGACCCGTCGATGGAGATCACGTCGCCCTCGTTCACGGTGACCCCGCCGGGCGCGGTGAACCGGCCGGCCTTGGTATCCACGTCGAGCTCGTCGGCGCCGCACACGCAGGTCTTGCCCATGCCGCGGGCCACCACGGCGGCGTGGCTGGTCTTGCCGCCCCGGCTGGTGAGGATGCCCTGCGAGGCGATCATGCCGTGCAGGTCGTCGGGGTTGGTCTCGCGCCGGACCAGGATGACCTTCTCGCCGCGCCCGGCCCGCTCGACCGCGGCGGCCGAATCGAACACGGCCTCGCCGACGGCCGCCCCCGGCGAGGCGCTGATCCCGGTGGTGATCTTGGTGATGTCGGCGCCGGCGTCGAACCGGGGGAACATCAGCTGGGCGAGCTGCGCCCCGGTGACCCGGGTCAGCGCCTCGTCGTCATCGATCAGGCCCTGCGCGACGAGCTGGGTGGCGATGCGGAACGCCGCGGCCGCGGTCCGCTTGCCCACGCGGGTCTGCAGCATCCACAGCTTGCCGCGCTCGATGGTGAACTCGATGTCACACAGATCGCGGTAGTGGTTCTCCAGCGTCCGCATGATCTCCATGAGCTGGTCGTAGGACGCCTGGTCGATCTGCTCGAGGTCCTGCAGCGGGACGGTATTGCGGATGCCGGCCACCACGTCTTCGCCCTGCGCGTTCTGCAGGTAGTCGCCATACACGCCCTGCTGGCCGGTGCCGGGATCCCGGGTGAAGGCGACGCCGGTCCCCGAGTCCATGCCCAGGTTGCCGAACACCATCGCCACCACGTTGACCGCCGTGCCGAGGTCGGCGGGAATCCGCTCCTGCCGGCGGTACAGGATGGCCCGGTCGGCGTTCCACGACCCGAACACGGCGCCGATCGCGAGGTCCATCTGCTCGCGCGGCTGCTGCGGGAAGTCGCGTCCGGAGTGCTCGCGCACGATGCCCTTGAACGTCTCAACCAGCTCGCTCAGGTCGGCGGCATCGAGATCCAGGTCGCTGCGGGTTCCCTTCGCCTGCTTGGCCGCCTCGATCGCGTGCTCGAAGGCGTCGCCGTCGATGCCGAGCACCGTCTTGCCGAACATCTGGATCAGGCGGCGGTACGAGTCCCAGGCAAAGCGCTCGTTGTCGGCCTGCTTGGCCAGCCCGTGCACCGACTCGTCCGACAGTCCGATGTTCAGGACGGTCTCCATCATGCCGGGCATGGAGAACTTCGCCCCGGACCTGACGCTGACCAGCAGCGGATCCGCCGGGTCGCCGAGCTTGCGGCCCATGGCCGCTTCCAGCTCGCGCAGGTGAGCCGTGACCTCGTCCTCCAGGCCGTCGGGCATGGCGCCCTGCTCCAGGTAGTGGCGGCAGGCATCGGTCGTGATCGTGAAGCCGGGCGGCACCGGCAGGCCGAGATTGGTCATCTCGGCGAGGTTTGCCCCCTTTCCGCCCAGGAGATCCCGCAGATCTTTGTTGCCCTCAGTGAAGTCGTAAACGAACTTGACCACTGCACGTTCTCCTCGTGACGCCGCCGCGCGGTGCGGCCCGGGCGCCTGTCAGCATGGCTTTGACCGCGGCCTGATGACCCCGATGACCGGACTCTACCGGCCATGGTGCCCGCGGTGGGAACCAGCGCCCGGCCCGGCCGGAGCGGGCAGCGGCAAGCCGACAGCAAATTGATCATAAAAAATCGGTTACGGACCCCGAGCCAATGCACTTTTCCGGGGGTCCGGAGCGTCTCTCTAGTAGGACGCCGAAGACGGCTAGAACCACCGGGGTTGATGAGCCGAACCCGTAGTTGATCATGCCCTTTTGCAATTCGGGAATGGCAGGTCGGCCTAACGGTATAGCACCGCGATTAATGCTGAGGAGCATAAGGAATTATGGCGGCCCGGCAGGAAGCGGAGGTCCAGCCTGGTTCGGGCGCGCTCGCCGGGCACGCTCTCCATTACCCACGGGGGGACGGGGCGTGACCGACACACGTCGCCGTGACGGGGATCCGCGGGCCGTTACGTCACCGGGGGATGCTCCCGGGGGCAGGCTGACCGGGCTGCGCTGGGGCGGGCGGGCGGCGGCGGGGAGCCCGGTGGTCCGCCAGCTGGGGCTGCTGGCCTGTTACCTGGCGGCGGGGGTCGCGGTGACCTGGCCGCGGGCCACCTGGCTGGCCGAGGGCAGGCTGCCGGCCACCCGGGACGGCGGCTCCTACGTGTGGGGCTTTTGGTGGCTGGCGCACCAGGTCACCCGCCTGGGCGACCCGTGGTTCACCCGGTCGATCGCCGCGCCGGCCGGGACCGAGCTGGGTTATCACGCGCTGATGCCGCTGGAGGGCGTGCTGCTGGCGCCGGTCACGCTGGTGTTCGGCCCCGCGGTTTCCTACAACGTGCTGTCGGTGCTGCTGCCCGGGCTGTGCTGCTACGCGATGTACCGGGTGGGGCGGCTGTGGCTGCGCACGCAGGCCGGGGCGATCGCGGCGGGCGGGCTGTTCGGCTTGTCCTCCATGGTGACCTGGCTGGCCTGGTATC
>DASXLW010000037.1:0-4022 GCA_036496025.1 Streptosporangiaceae bacterium | reverse complement strand
AGCGCAGGAATCACGGTGACCACCGCACACGACAGCAAGCAAGAAGCGCACGGGCACCACCACCGGGACGTGTCCGGTGGCTGGCTGCGGCCTGCGGTCTTCGGCGCCATGGACGGGCTGGTCACCAACGTCTCGCTGATCGCCGGCGTGGGCGGGGCCAGCGTCGCGTCGCATTTCGTGATCCTCACCGGCCTGGCGGGCCTGGCGGCGGGCGCCTGCTCGATGGCCGCCGGAGAGTTCGTCTCGGTCTCGTCGCAGAACGAGCTGGTCGGGTCGGAGATCGACAAGGAACAGGCGGAGCTGGAGAAGAACCCGGTCGCCGAGGAGCGGGAGCTGGCCGCGACGTTCCGCGCTCGCGGCGTCGATCCCGACCTGGCCCTCCAGGTCGCGGCGCAGATCTCCAGGAACCCGGCGGCTGCGCTGAACGTGCACGTCCGGGAGGAACTCGGAGTAGACCCGCACGACCTGCCCTCCCCGCTGGTCGCGGCGGGAGCCTCGCTGGTCACGTTCTCCGTCGGCGCGCTCATCCCGTTGCTCCCCTACCTGGCCGGCGCGAACTCGCTCGCCCTGGCCCTGGGCTGCGCCGCGGTAGCGGCCGTCATCGGTGGCGGGGTCGTGGCCAGGATGACCAACCGGCCGTTCATCCGGGGCGCGGCGCGACAGCTCATCCTCGGCGCGGTGGCGGCCGCGATCACCTACGGGATCGGTCACGCCGTCGGCACCACGGTGACCTGACCGCCCCGCCGCGCCCGGGCCGCGGGCTACCAGACGTCGGGGCCGAACGACTCGTCGACGCGGCCGCCGGGGGCCGACAACAGCTGCAGGTCGGACTCGACCATCATCGTGATCAGCTCGTCGAATTTGGTGGCCGGCTCCCAGCCGAGCCGTAGCCGCGCCTTGGTCGCGTCCGCGCATAGCTGGTCGACCTCGGCGGGCCGGATGAACGAGGCATCGCAGACCACGTGGTCAGGCCAGTTCAGCCCGGCCGCGGTGAAGGCCCGCTCGACCAGCTCGGCCACCGTGTGCGTGACACCGGTGCCGACCACGTAGTCCTCGGGCTCATCCTGGGACAGCATCAGCTCCATGGCGCGCACGTAATCGCCGGCGTACCCCCAGTCGCGGCTGGCCGAAAGGTTGCCCAGCCGCAGCTGCCGCTGCAGGCCGAGCTTGATCCGGGCCACGCCCAGGCTCACCTTGCGGCTGACGAACTCCGCGCCGCGGCGCGGCGACTCGTGGTTGAACAGGATCCCCGACACCGCGTACATGCCGTAGGACTCGCGGTAGTTCTGAGTCAGGAAGTGTCCGTAGGCCTTGGCCACGCCGTACGGGCTGCGCGGGTGGAATGGGGTGCCCTCGGTCTGCGGCGACTCTCGCACCTGGCCGTACATCTCCGACGAGGACGCCTGGTAGAACTTGATCTGCCCGCGGCCGGGGGTGCGGGACGAGCTGATCCCGCTGCACACCCGAATGGCTTCCAGCACCCGCAGCACGCCGAGCCCGGTGACCTCGCCGGTGAGCTCGGCCTGCTGCCAGGACAGCGGCACGTAGGAGATGGCCGCCAGGTTGTAGACCTCGTCGGGCTGCACCCGCTCGACGGCCGAGATCAGGCTGCCCTGGTCCAGCAGGTCGCCGCGCACCAGCTGGACGTCCGCCAGCAGCTCCCGGATCCGCGGTACATGCGGGTTCGCCTGCCCGCGCACCAGCCCCCAGACCTCATGCCCCTCGGCCAGCAGGTGCTCGGCCAGATAGGAGCCGTCCTGTCCGGTGATGCCGGTGATCAGCGCGCGCGTGGCCACCGGTATCCTCCGCTCCTCATCGGAAAAAAACCATGTCGCGGTAGCCTACCCAGCCAGGACCGGCCGCTCGGCCGGGATGCCGGGGGCCGGGACGTACTGGATGGTAATGTTCGCTGCCGGGGAGGTCGCGCAGGCTGGCCTCGACCAGCCCGGCCACCGGCTGCGCACGAGGAGGGACGAACCTGCGTGACCACCGTGCGAGCGCGAGGGCCGCGGCGCGCCGCGGCCGCGCAGAGCCCCGCGGCAGTGCAGAGCGCCGCGGAGGTGCAGAACGCCGCCGCTCCCAGCCGTGACGGGCCAGGGCCGGACCACCCGCTCCGGATCGCGCTCCTGTCGTACCGGAGCAAGCCGCACTGCGGCGGCCAGGGCGTCTACGTCCGGCACCTGAGTCGTGAGCTGGCCGCGCTCGGGCACCGCGTCGAGGTGTTCTCCGGCCAGCCCTACCCGGAGCTTGAGCCCGGCCCGGTGCTGCGCGAGATCCCGAGCCTGGACCTGTACCGCGACGAGGACCCGTTCCGCACCCCGCACCTGCGCGAGTACCGCGACTGGATCGACGTGCTCGAGGTGGCGGCGATGAAGACCGGAGCGTTCCCCGAGCCGCTCACCTTCAGCCTGCGGGCCCTGCGCGCGCTGCGCTCGCGCCGCGGCGACTTCGACGTGGTGCACGACAACCAGGTGCTCGGCTACGGCCTGCTCGGCCTGCCCAGGCTGGGGCTGCCCCTGGTGACCAGCATCCATCACCCGGTGAGCGTGGACCGCCGGATCGAGCTGCAGGCGGCCCGCGGCCTGTCCCGGCTGTCCAAGCGCCGGTGGTACGCCTTCGTCCGGATGCAAGGCCGAGTCGCGCACCGGGCCTCGGTGCGCGGCCCGATCCTGACCGTCTCGCAGTCGTCTCGCCGGGACATCGTCAAGGACTTCGGGGCCGTCCCTGACAGCGTGCAGGTCATCCCGCTCGGCGTGGACACCAGGCTGTTCCACCCGCGGCCCGCCGCCCGCGAGCCCGGCCTGATCGTGGCGGTGGCCAGCGCGGACTCGCCGATGAAGGGCGTGACCACGCTGCTGCGCGCGTTCCGGGCCCTGATCGACGGACCGGGCGCGCCGCCCGCGCGCCTGGTCGTGGTGAGCAAGCCCACCCCCGGCGGCCCGACCGACCGGCTGGCCGGCGAGCTCGGGCTGGGCGACCGGGTGCGGTTCCGGCACGGGATGAGCCACGAGGAGCTGGCCGGGCTCCTGGCCAGCGCGTCGATCGCGGTCGTTCCCTCGCTGTATGAGGGTTTCTCGCTGCCGGCGGTGGAGCACATGGCGTCAGGAACGCCGCTGGTGGCGTCGCGGACCGGGGCGCTGCCCGAGGTCACCGGGGAGGCCGCGGTGCTCGTCGAGCCGGGTGAGCCCGGCGAGCTCGCGGCCGTGCTGCGCCGGCTGTGCGACAGCCCGGCCGAACGCGAGCGGCTGGGCGCTGCCGCGCTGCGCCGGGTCCAGGAGCGATTCGCCTGGCCCGCAGTGGCCCGCGCCACCGTGGCGCAGTACCACGCGACGATCGGCGCGGTGCGGGGAGCGTCGGAGCGATGACGCAGGCACCACAGGCGATCTTCGGCGGCGTAGCGAAGGGAGCCGGGCCCTGCTGACTGTCGACTTCGGCCGCCTGGCCGTGACCGAGGGCACCCGGGTGCTCGATCTCGGCTGCGGCGCGGGCAGGCACGCGTTCGAGGCGCTGCGGCGCGGCGCGCACGTGGTCGCGCTGGACCGCGACCTGGCCGAGCTTGACCAGGTCACCGCCATGTTCGCGGCGATGACCGAGGCCGGCCAGGCACCCACGGGGGCGGGCGGGCGCGCGGTGGCCGGCGATGCCACCGAGATGCCGTTCCCTGACGGCGCGTTCGACCGCGTCATCGCGGCCGAGGTGCTCGAGCACATTCCCGGCGACCAGCGGGCGATGAACGAGATCGCCCGGGTGCTCGCGCCGGGCGGCATCGCCGCCGTGACCGTGCCGAGCTGGCTGCCCGAGCGGATCTGCTGGGCGCTGTCCGACGACTACCACAACGTCCCCGGCGGGCACGTCCGGATCTACACCCGGACCGAGCTGGAGGCCAAGCTCGCCCGGGCCGGGCTGGCCGTCGGCCGGCATCACCACGCGCACGGGCTGCACTCCCCCTACTGGTGGCTGAAATGCGCCGTCGGCGTGCACGACGACGACCATCCGCTGGCCCGCGCGTACCACCGGCTGCT
>DASXLW010000036.1:0-2121 GCA_036496025.1 Streptosporangiaceae bacterium | reverse complement strand
GTGGTCCTGGAACGGCACGCGAAGCGGCCGGCGCACTCGAAGGCGCTGACAATCTACCCGCGCACAGTCGAGCAGTTCGCGATGCGCGGGATCGCGGACCGCTGGCTGGCCGAAGGCACACCGGTGCCGTCCACGCACTTCGCGATCCTGCGGAACCGGCTGGACATGTCGTTCCTCGACACCCGTTACCCCTACACGCTCTTCCTGCCCCAGCGGCGTACCGAGGAGCTCCTTGAGGATCACCTGGCCGAGCTGGGGGTGCCCTACCTGAAGGAGCACGCCGTCACCGGCCTGCGTCAGGACGAGACCGGCGTCGACCTCGACGTGGACTCGCCCCGGGGGCCCACGGGCTTCCGCGCCGCCTACGTCGCGGGCTGTGACGGCGCCAGGAGCGTGGCCCGGGCCGCGGCCGGAATCGACTTTGCCGGGACCCCGGATACCTGGCGGACCATCATGGGCGACGTTGAGCTGACTAGCCCCCCGCAGGCCCCGGCGCTTACCCTCAACCAGCCGGGCGGTTCGCTCTACATGGTGGCGCTCGGGGGCGGCCGGTACCGGGTGGCCACGATCGACCACGCGACGATGCACAGCCTGTCCGATGGGCCGGTGACGTTCGGGGATCTGCGGGCGAGTGCGCGGCGCATCGCGGACACTGACTTCGGCATGCGGGAAACCGCCGACGCGTGGCTGAGCCGGGTGGGTAACGCGACCAGGCAGGCAGCCTGCTACCGGGCGGGGCGGGTGCTGCTGGCCGGGGACGCGGCGCACGTCCACTACCCGGCCGGGGGGCAAGGACTGAACCTCGGACTGCAGGACGCCACCAACCTGGCGTGGAAGCTGGCGGCCGAGATCCGCGGCTGGGCGCCACCCGGCCTGCTGGACACTTACCAGGCCGAACGCCATGCCGTCGGCCTCGACGTGATCGATAGCTCTCTCGCGCAGTGCGGGCTGTTCGCCAATGCCACCCGGGAAGGCATCGCGCTGCGGGACCAGTTCAACGTGTTCCTCGGCACGGACCCTGCCCTGTGCCGGGAACTCGCCACCCGGCTCTCCGGCCTGGCTATCCGGTACCCCGCGCCCGACCAGATCGCGGGCCAGCGAGTCCCCGACCTCGACCTGCGCGGCGCACCCGCCGCCACGATCTTCGGCCTCCTGCACCCCGCGAAGTTCCTCCTGCTCACACAGGGAACCGCGGTGGACGCCCCCGCTGGCTACGGGGACCGGCTGGACATCGTGAGCGCGGAACTCACCGCGGACCGCCCGGAATGGGCCAGCGTCCGCTCCATGCTCATCCGCCCCGACGGCTACCTCGCCTGGGCAGCCGATACCGATGATGCGCCGCCGCTTACCGCATGGCTCGGCCGCGCCTTATCCCACATCTTGCTGGAGAGCACCACCGCCAGCGGCCAGCACGCCTGCGCGGCGCCTGCAACCCGCTCGGCCAGCCCGGCCTGCCCCGACCCCGTTATCAGCTCAGCGCCGAACCACATCACCAAGGCGAGCAGCACCGCGACGGCCGCGGCGGATACGGCCGGCCGCAGGGCCCACGGAACGGTGCCGCGCCGCCAGGCCCCGGCAGGCCAGGCAGTCACTCCCGCTAGCCCGATCGATGCCCAGATAATGTGGCCCCAGGGGTAGACATCACCCGCGCGCTCCGGATTAGCCGCCACCAGCATGCCCGCCACGGCCCCGGTGATCAGGATCAGCCGCCCGGCGGTCCTGGCCGGCCGCAGCGCGAGCGCGGTCAGGACGTAGCAGACGCCGACCACCACGAACGTCAGCGTCATCACCCACCGGTCGGCCGCGCCCGGCGCGGCCAGCGCACTGACCGTATCGGCCACCGGGTCGTATCGCGGCTGCAAGGTGGCGGCCACCGTCCACCCGCCGACCATCAGGACCGGAGCCGCAGCCGAGGAGACCACGCCCCACCAAGGCACGTCCCGCATGCCACCACCGTAATTGAACCGCGGCCGAGATACAGCAGCGAGGTCCCGCGTCGCGACGAGGTCAGACCCGCCTGCCTGCGAAGCCTGGTCGGCGTAGCGGTTACAGCGCCGGACTGTGGGTAGCGGCGGGAGGCAGCTGGCATCCCGGCGCAAGTGCTGGGCGGCGCCGGCTCGC
>DASXLW010000035.1:0-8658 GCA_036496025.1 Streptosporangiaceae bacterium | reverse complement strand
GTCCTCTACCTAGACTCCGGGTTCGCCCTTAATGCGGGCACCGGCCAGTACATCACCACCATCTGGCAATCGCCCGGCAACTCCCCGGCAACCGCGCTCGCGGTGGGCGATGGGCGGGTAGCAGTCGTCTCCGAGCCGCGCATACTTGATCTTTACGGGCTCCGGGGCTACTGACGCCGGGCCGGCATAGCCTGGCCGATGCCCGGCGCTCACCTGACTCCCTCTTGGGGACCGCCGCCCAGGGCGCGGGTTCACCGTGCGTGTGTGGATAACTTCTCGTGACGGGGGACCGACAAATCACCCAGAACTTCTTCTTGCACACAATCGGTGGACAAGTGGACGGACCGCTGACCTGCGGCAACGCCAGGCACGGTGGGTTATCCACTTTTCCACACACACGGCTCCCCACAGGCCGTCCAGGCGAAACGGGGCTTGTCTGCACAAGCTATCCACAGGCGCGCTCTCTGAACCGCCCCGGACTTTCCGGAGGCCTCCGGCCTTGTCCCGGGCCCGCTGCGGTTCGTCGTAGGGTGGGCCGGGCAGCGCGGAGGAGGAGCCGTCATGACCGCCGACGTCGAGGCCGCGGTGACCCAGGCGTTCCGCGACGAGTGGGGCCGGATCGTGGCCACGCTGATCAGGGTCACCGGAGACTGGGATCTCGCCGAGGAGTGCACGCAGGATGCCTTCACCGCCGCCCTGCAGCGCTGGCCGCGGGACGGCATTCCGCGCCGCCCCGGGGCCTGGCTGACCACCACCGCGCGTAATCGCGCCACCGACCGGCTGCGCCGCGACGCGGTCGGCGCGGCCAAGCTGCGGGAGGTGGCCGTGATGTCATTGCCGCCGGAACCCGAGGCCGGCCAGGACGACCACGCCGTGCCCGACGACCGGCTGCGGCTGATGTTCACCTGCTGCCACCCGGCGCTGGCCCTGGAGGCACAGGTCGCGCTGACCCTCCGCACGCTGGCCGGGCTGACCACGCCGGAGATAGCCCGGGCCTTCCTGGTCGGCGAGCAGACCATGGCCAAGCGGCTGGTCCGCGCCAAGCAGAAGATCCGGCAGGCGAGGATCCCGTACCGGGTGCCTCCCGCGCACCTGCTGCCCGAGCGCACCACGGCCGTGCTTGGGGTGCTGTACCTACTGTTCAACGAGGGCTACTCCGCCTCGTCCGGCGCTGACCTGCTGCGGCAGAGCCTGACTGCCGAGGCGATCCGGCTGGCCCGGGTGCTGACCCGGCTGATGCCGGACGAGCCGGAGGCGGCGGGGCTGCTCGCCCTGATGCTGCTGCACGACGCCCGGCGGGCCACCCGCCTCGACGACGCCGGCGACGTGGTGACGCTGGAGGAGCAAGACCGGGGCGGGTGGGACGCCGCGGAGATCTCCGAGGGCACAGCCCGGCTCAACGGCGCGCTGCGACAGCGGCGGCCCGGCCCGTACCAGGTGCAGGCGGCCATCGCCGCGTGCCACGCCACCGCAGCCAGCTCGGCCGACACCGACTGGGCCGAGATCGCCGCACTCTACGGCCAGCTCGCCCGGCTGGTGCCGTCGCCGGTCGTCCGGCTGAACCGCGCGGTGGCGGTGGGCATGGCCGAGGGACCGGAAGCGGGCCTGGAGCTCGTGACCCGGCTGCAGGCTTCCGGCGAGCTGGCCGGCTACCACCTGCTGCCCGCGACGCGGGCTGACCTGCTGCGCCGCCTGGGCCGCGACCAGGAGGCCGTCGCGGCCTACCGCGAGGCGCTGGAACTGGCCCGTACCGAAGCCGAGCGCCGCTTCCTGCGTCGGCGGCTGGCCGAGGCCGGCGCGGCCTAGCCACCTCGGCTCGGCTACTCGGCTCGGCCGCCCGGCTCAGCCGCCCCGGGCGCGGTAAATGAGTTGCCCGGCCGAGCGCGGTCTGTTGTACTCGGCGCAGCATCCGGTCAGCCAAGGAGCGACAATGCGAGCAGCGTTCATGTCTTCGCCGAGGGAGGTTTTCGCCTATCCAAAGGACATGACGCTTCGTGAGCACGCTCAACCTGGGAATCCTGGCGCATGTAGACGCCGGTAAGACCACGCTGACCGAGCGGCTTCTGTACGCCGCCGGGGTCATCGACCAGGTCGGCAGCGTTAATGACGGCAGCACCCAGACCGACACCCTGGCGCTGGAGCGGCAGCGCGGCATCACGATCAAGTCCGCCGTCGTGTCCTTCGCCATCGGCGACGTCACCGTCAACCTGATCGACACGCCCGGCCACCCGGACTTCATCGCCGAGGTGGAGCGGGTGCTGAACGTACTGGACGGCGCGGTGCTGGTGGTCTCCGCTGTCGAGGGGGTGCAGGCCCAGACCCGGGTGCTGATGCGCACGCTGCGCCGGCTGGGAATTCCCACCCTCATCTTCGTGAACAAGATCGACCGTGGCGGAGCGCAGGCCGCGAGCACGCTGGCGGACATCGCGCGGAAGCTGTCCCCGGCGATCATCGCGATGGGATCGGCCGACGACGAGGGCGGCCGCGGCGCGCGCTACACGCCGTACGCCGCGGCGGACGCCGGCTTCACCGCTCGGCTGACCGACCTGCTCGCCGAGCACGACGACGCCCTGCTGTCCGCGTTCGTCCGCGACGAGGCGTCGGTTTCCTACCGCCGGCTCCGCCGCAGCCTGGCCGCGCAGACCAGGCGGGCGCTGGTGCATCCGGTGTTCTTCGGCTCGGCGATCACCGGCGCGGGCACCGGCGCGCTGGCCGAGGGTATCCGCCACCTGCTGCCCCCCGCCGACGGCGACGCGGCCGACCCGGTATCCGGCACCGTGTTCAAGGTCGAGCGCGGCCCGGCCGGGGAGAAGGTCGCCTACGTCCGGATGTTCTCCGGCACGGCGCGGGTCAGGGACCGGCTGCCGTTCGGGCGCAACGCCGGTGCCAAAGTCACCGCGATCAGGGTCTTCGACCGCGGCGCGGCGGTCCGGCAACCCTCGGTCGCCGCGGGGCAGATCGGCAAGCTCTGGGGACTGGACGGCATCAAGATCGGCGACGTGATCGGGGCACCGCGGGCGGCGGCCCCGGGCCGTGGTCACTTCGCCGCGCCGACGCTCGAGACCGTCGTGGTCCCGCACCGCCGCGCCGACCGGAACGCGCTGCACGTCGCGCTGGAGCAGCTGGCCGAGCAAGACCCGCTGATCAACCTGCGCCAGGACAACGTCCGGCAGGAGATCTTCGTTTCGCTCTACGGGGAGGTGCAGAAGGAGGTCATCGAGGCCACGCTGGCCAGCGACTACGGCATCGGGGTCAGCTTCAGGCAGAGCACGACGATCTGCATCGAGCGCCCGGCGGGCACCGGTGAGGCCGTGGAGTTCATCAGCCGGGCGGCCAATCCGTTCCTGGCCACGGTGGGACTGCGCGTGGCCCCGGCCGCCGGCTCCGGCGTCAGCTACCAGGTGGCGGGGGACCGGCTCGGGACCATGCCGGTCGCGTTCTTCAAGGCGGTCGAGGAGACCGTGCACGAGACGCTGCGGCAGGGCCTGTGCGGCTGGCAGGTCACCGACTGCTCGGTCACTTTGACGCACACCGGCTATTACCCGCGGCAGAGCCACGCCCACGCCCACTTCGACAAGAGCATGTCGAGCACCGCGGGGGACTTCCGCAACCTGACCCCGCTGGTGCTGATGAGCGCACTGCAGAGGGCCGGGACGACCGTGTACGAGCCGATGCACCGGTTCCGCCTGGAGGCCCCGGCGGACACGCTCGGGCCGATACTGCCGGTCCTGACCCGGCTACGCGCGATCCCGCGCGCCCCGGCCACCCGGGGCTCGTCGGGCCTGCTCGAGGGCGAGATCCCGGCGGCCCGGGTGAGCGAGCTGGAGCGGCAGCTGCCGGGACTGACCCGCGGCGAGGGCGTGCTGGACTCCGAGTTCGGCCGCTACCGCGTGGTCAGCGGCGAGATCCCGGCCCGGCCCCGGACCGACTTCAACCCGCTCGACCGCAAGCAGTACCTGCTGCGCGTCCAGCGCCGGATCTAGCCTTCCGGTCGCCCGGGCGCCGCGGGCCGAGCCGTCAGCTGGCGATGCCGATGGCCTGCTTGATCGTGTCCGGCTGGCCCAGCACGCTGAGCATGTAGTGGGCGACGTCGGCGCGCGGAACCGACAGGCCGCCGCGCAGGTTCTGGCCGTAGGCCGTGCGGTAGCTACTGGTCAGGGGCTTGCCCGTCAGCCGGGGCGGCCGGACCACGGTCCAGTCCAGGCCGCTGCCGGCCAGGATGTCCTCCATCTGCGCGAGGTCGGCGAACACCTTGCCGAGCGTCACGCTGGCCACGTGACTGAGCAGATGCCGCATGAAGAACCCGTCGCCCGGGTCGTGCTTCGGCGGATCGGGGTGCCCGGGCGTGGCTACCGTGCCCACCGGCGCGGCGCTGACCGCGACAATGCGGCGGACGCCGGTGGCCTGCATCGCCGCCACGATGACCCGTGTGCCCTGTGCCGCGACCCCCGCGTCGGCATTCGACCTGGGGCCGAGGCCGGACAAGACCGCGTCGGCCCCGGCGACCGCCGCTTCCACCGCTGCCGGATCGGCGGCGGTCATGTCGGCGGTGACGGCGCGGACCGGCCGGGAAAGCCTGGCCGGATTGCGGACCACGGCGGTCACGTCGTGGCCCGCGTCGACCGCCTGCTCAAGCAGCTGCCCGCCGATACCGCCGGTCGCTGCGAAGATAGTGAGCTTCATCTGGTACTCCTTACCTGGTCCCGTGTAGGCTAGCTCTGATATCCATATAATACGAGAAACATATCATATGAATTCCGTACTATCTGAGCTCGCTGACTCGGGTCGGCGGCGGCGCCGGCAGATCACTGCGATCAAGGAGTCGCTGCGCGAGCTGAGCAGCCAGCTGTCCCTGCTCGACCACCGGGTCAGCGCGCGGCTCGACCTCAAGGACACCGACCTCGACTGCCTGGATCTGGTGCTCAGGCATGGTCCGCTCAGCCCCAGCGAGCTGGCCCGCCGGGCCGGCCTGCACCCGGCCACGATGACCGGTGTCCTGGACCGGCTGGAGCGCGGCGGCTGGATCAGCCGGGAGCGCGACCCTGGCGCGGCCGACCGGCGGGCCGTCACCGTCCGCGCCCGCCGCGACCGCAACCACGAGATCTTCGCTCTCTACGCAGGGATGAACACGCAGATGGACGAGATCTGCGCCGGGTACACGGACGCCGAGCTGCAGGTCCTGGCCGGCTTCCTGCGCCGTACCTCCGCCGCCGGCCACGAGGCCACCGAGCAGCTGACTGCGGCAGCGGGCCGGGATCCGCGGCCGACCGGGGCGGCGGCGGACGCGGGCTCGGCGGGTCCGCCCGCATAGGGTGGGTCCCCGGAAGGCGGCTGGGAGGGCGGATGGACATCACGGACATCAACCGCCGGGTGATCGAGCAGTTCCGGGCGGGCGGCGAGATCGAGGGCATGCACCGGGACCGGATCGTCCTGCTCACCACCGCCGGGGCCAGGACCGGCCACCGCCGCACCACGCCGATGATGTTCCACCGCGACGGCGGGCGGGTGCTCGTGGTCGCGTCCAACGTCGGTGCGCCGAAGCACCCGGACTGGTACCGCAACCTGGTCGCCGATCCCCGCGTCATCGTGGAGGTCGGCGATGAGACCTACCCGGCGGTGGCCACGACCCTCGAGGGCGCCGAACGGGCCCGGGCCTGGTCCATGCTCAAGGAGAGCTACCCGTTCTTCGCCCGCCACGAGGCCAGCACCGAGCGCATCATCCCCGTGGTCGCGCTGACCAGGGTCACGGGCTGAGGCCGGTGCCGGACCGGAGGGACCTGCGCGCCGACTGCGCGCGCTGCTTCGGGCTGTGCTGCGTTGCGCCGGCCTTCTCCGCCTCCGCGGATTTCGCTATCGACAAGGCCGCGGGACAGCCCTGCCCGCACCTGGGTCCTGACTTCGGCTGCGGCATTCACCGGCAGCTCCGGCCGCGGGGCTTTCCCGGCTGCGCGGCCTACGACTGCTTCGGCGCCGGGCAGAAGGTCGCCCAGGTCACCTTCGCCGGCCAGGACTGGCGGCAGGCTCCGCACACGGCCCGGCAGATGTTCGCCGCGTTCACGGTCATGCGCCAGCTGCACGAGCTGCTCTGGTACCTGACCGAGGCGCTGGCGCTGCCGAACGCCCGCCCGCTGCACGGCGAGCTCCGCCGCGCGCTTGAGCAGACCGAGCGGCTCACCGGCAGCCAGGCCGGCGTTCTCGTCTCGCTCGATGTGGCCGGGCACCGACGGCACGTCAACGCGCTGCTGATGCGGGCGAGCGAGCTCGCCCGGGCCGGCCTCGGGCCGCCGGGAGCGCGGGCCGACCACCGGGGCGCCGATCTGGCCGGCGCCGACCTGCGCGGCGCCCGCCTGCGGGGCGCGAGCTTGCGCGGCGCCCGCCTGGTGGGGACCGACCTGGCCGGCGCGGATCTGACCGGGGCGGACCTGACCGGCGCCGACCTGCGCGCAGCCGACCTGAGCGAGGCCGACCTGGCCGGGGCCATCTTCCTCACCCAGTCCCAGCTCGATGCCGCGCGCGGCGACGCCGGCACCCGCCTGCCGCGCTCGCTCGCCCGGCCCGGGCACTGGCGGCGGAACGCCCGGGCGGCCGGCGACACGCCGGGCGGAAAACCCTAGCGGGAAGGTCGCCAGCCGTTATAGAACGGTCGGGATGTCCGGATCCGAGCGGAAGGCGCGCGTGGCGGTCACTAGCGATGTACCGATCAGCACGGCGGATCTCGTCTTGCAGCCGGTCAGCCCGGCTTCCGCGGCTGCACTGACAGCCGGCGACTTCAGCCGGATCCGGCCGGGGGAGGACTGGCCGCACGAGGACAGCATGGACGGCCTGCGGATGGCCGCGCAGGGACTCAACGTATGCTGGCTGATTACTCTGGGTGATGTCGTGGTGGGGGAGTGCGGGACGCACGCACCGCCCGATCAGGCCGGCGTGGTGGAAATCGGCTACGGTCTCGCGGCACCGTACCGGGGGCGCGGCTACGGCAGGCAGACCGTACGCGCGCTGGCGTACTGGCTGCTCGGCCAGCCGGGCATCACCGCCGTCCTCGCGCATACCGATCCGGGCAACGCGCCGAGCCGCCGGTCCCTGGTCAGCGCCGGGTTCCGCTTCGAGGGCGAGACCGGCGGGCAGTGCCGCTACCGTCTCACCGGTCAGGGCGGGGGATCGGAGTAGCGGCGTTCCTCGTAGACATCTGACTCGCCGTAGCGTTGCGTGGGCTCGTCGTAGCGGCCCGGGGGCTCGCTGTAAGGACGCTGCGGGTCGTCGTAGCGGGCCGGGGGCTCGCTGTAACGGCGCTGCGGGTCGTCGTAACGGCGCTGGGGGTCGTCGTAACGGCGCGGCGGCTCACTGTAGCGGCGTTCCTCGTATACCTCGGTCGAGGGCCTCGACCCGCGGCGCCGCATGAACAGGAGCGTTAGCGCGATGATCAGCCCGGCGACGCCGGCGATCATCAGGATCAGGCCGACGAGCCGCAGGTCTACATAGTTGGGGGACCAGTTGATGGCGTATCGCAGGATCGCGCCAGCCACGATGAGCAAAATGCTCCCGCCGATGGTCATGACCTAACAGCCTCCTGTCGCGTCGGGCGCCGCCGCCGGGAGTGGTCGCGGCCCGGGACAGATCTCGTCGCGCCGGGTGTGCGGGCGCGAGCCCGATGACCATCTGCTTCCCCGTACGCGGCCGCCCACACGTGCGCGGGCCGATCCACGCGAGAGCTTACTCGCGCAGCGTGACGGCGCGCATGCCCCGGCCGGCCTGACCGCCTGCTAGCCAACGGCCGCCCGTGGCCTTGACGCTACCCACCTTTAGACATACCTTAAGCTTTAGCCATACCTAAGGACGCGGGGGAAGCGACAAGAGTGGGGAACTACCGATGGGCTTTCGACGAGGCGTTTCCTCCAGCCCCGAGGCCGACGACGCCGCGATCGACGAGGAGTTGTCCCGCCTGATCACCGAGGTCACGAACGAGATCAACTGGCGCATGCGCGAGGATGACGCGACCCAGGCCGATCTCGCCGGGCGGATGGGCGTATCCCCGGGGCGGGTCAGCCAGGTGCTGTCGGGAGGGGAGAACCTCACCCTCCGGACCCTGGTTTCCCTGGCGACAGCGCTCGACGGCCGGTTCGAGGTGCAGCTCCGCCCGTATAAGCCGTCCGGCGACAGTTACGCCGGTCACGGTGCGGACGCCGGCGACGCATAAGATCATTTAACTCCCGGGCCGGCCGGGGCCCGGTGTACTGTCCGCAGCCCGACTGCGTATGCCGCGATGAACGCCGCCCGCACGCTTCCTGGTCTCGCACCGGGCTTGTCCTGCTGCGCGCCATGGACCTTTCTTTTCTACATGTGTAGAGTTGGATGCATGAGGATGACCGGGCCGGTGCAGCGGGTACTGACCGCGTTCCTGTCCGATCCCGCCGCGCCCCGTTACGGCTATGACCTGATGAAGGCGGCTCGGCTGCCCAGCGGCACCCTGTACCCGCTGCTGGCCCGGCTGGAGCAGCAGAAGCTGGTCGGGTCCGCGTGGGAGACCCCGCAGCAGGAGGGCGAGCGGCCCAGGAAGTACTACCGGCTCACCGGCGAGGGCGTCCGGATCGCCCGGCTCGAGCTCGCGCAGGCCTCCGCCCGCCGCCAGCGCGCGCCCGCCCGACCGGGTCGCCCGGTACC
>DASXLW010000034.1:0-16622 GCA_036496025.1 Streptosporangiaceae bacterium | reverse complement strand
TCGGCGATTTTTACCGAACGCTGCCGCGGCTCAGAACGCCTCGACGGCGCTGCGCGCCTCGGAGTCGAGCACTCCCCAGCTGATCAGTTCCTCGGTGAGGTCGGCGGGCGACTTGTCGTAGATGACCGCGAGCGAACGCAGGTCTTCCTGCCGGATTGACAGCACCCGGCCGTTGTAGTCGCCGCGCTGGCTCTGGATGGTTGCCACGTAGCGGGCCAGCGGTCCGGCCTGCTCCTTGGGCAGCTGTCCCATCCGCTCCAGGTCGATGACCAGCTTGGGGGAGGGCGCGAGGGGGGTCGGCGCAGCGTCGCCGGGCAGCAGCTCCGACACCGGCACGCCGTAGAACTCGGCCAGCTCCGCTAGCTTCTGGACGGTTACCGAGCGGTCCCCGCGCTCGTAGGAGCCGACCACGACGGCCTTCCATCGGCCCCGGGACTTCTCCTCGACACCGTGCAGGGACAGGCCTTGCTGGGTGCGGATGGCGCGCAGCCGCGCACCGAGGGTCTTGGCGTACTCAGATGGCATGTTCCTGCCCCCAGCTCGTAAAGCAGCAAGAGTTATGGTTACGGACAGTGACGGTAAGCCGCGAGCGTGGCCCAGGTCAAGTCGAATGCTGAAGAATCATTCAACTTGCTCTCCGTGAGGCTCGGGGAGCAAGGGCCGGACGCACCTTGCCCGGCAGGCGTTCTGCGGGCCATCGCGCGGCCGTTCGTGCGGCAGCGGAAACTCCGCCGGCCGCGCCGCGCACGTGCGCGAGTCAGGTCGCCGTGGCTGCTACCGTGGCGGGGACAGGCATCCTTTAAGCCCGTCCGGTGAGGCGGGGAAGGGGGTCATTCTCATGCGTGCCGACGTACCTGCTCCGGCCGGCCACAAGGCCGTACTCGACGCAGCCGATATCGGCCGGGCCGTGACCCGGATCGCGCACGAAATCCTGGAACGGACCAGAGGCGCCGAGGGCGTCGTCCTGCTCGGCATCCCCACCCGCGGCGTCCCGCTGGCCGGACGCCTGGCCGAGTGCATGCGGCAGGTGGAGGGGCGTCCCGTCCCGGCGGGCTCGGTCGACATCACCATGTACCGCGATGACCTGAGGCTGCGCCCGGCCCGCGCCCTCGGCCCCACCGACCTGCCGCCGGACGGCATCGAGGGCCGGACCGTGGTCCTGGTCGACGACGTGCTCTACTCCGGGCGCACCGTGCGGGCCGCCCTGGACGCGCTCAACGACCTCGGCAGGCCGCGCGCGGTGCGGCTCGCCGTGCTGGTGGACCGCGGTCACCGGGAACTGCCGATCCGGGCTGACTACGTGGGCAAGAACCTGCCCACATCCCAGCAGGAGGTGGTGCGGGTGCTGCTGACCGAGACCGACGGCCAGGACGCGGTGCTGCTCGGTCAGAGCCCTCCAGACCGGCCGTCGCACCGGGGCGGGGGGCGGCCGTGAACCGCCACCTGATCTCTGCTGGCGACCTGACCAGGGATGACGCCGTGCTCATCCTGGATACCGCGGATGAGCTGGCCCGGATCGCCGACCGCCCGATCAAGAAGCTGCCCACGCTGCGCGGCCGTACCGTGGTCAACCTGTTCTTCGAGGACTCGACCCGGACCAGGATCTCGTTCGAGGCGGCGGCCAAGCGGCTGTCCGCTGATGTGATCAACTTCTCGGCCAAGGGCTCCAGCGTGACCAAGGGGGAGAGCCTCAAGGACACGGCGCTGACCCTGGAGGCGATGGGCGCCGACGCGGTCGTGGTCCGGCACAGCGCGTCGGGCGCCCCGCACCGGCTGGCGGGCTGGGTCCGTGGCAGCGTGGTGAACGCCGGGGACGGCGCGCACGAGCACCCCACCCAGGCCCTGCTGGACGCGTTCACGATCCGGCGCCACCTCGGCGCCCGGCCGGGGGTCGGCGGCGGCCTGGACGGGCTCAAGGTCACGATCGTCGGCGACGTGCTGCACAGCCGGGTGGCCAGGTCCAACGTGCTGCTGCTGAGCAGGCTGGGCGCCGAGGTGACCCTGGTGGCGCCGCCCACCCTGTTCCCGGTCGAGGTCGGCGGCTGGCCGTGCGACACCGGCTACGACCTGGACGCGGCGCTGCCCAAGAGCGACGTGGTGATGATGCTGCGGGTGCAGCGGGAGCGGATGAACGCCGCCTACTTCCCCAGCGAGCGCGAGTACAGCCGGCGGTACGGCCTGGACGCGGCCAGGATGGGGCTGCTGCCCGAGCACGCGGTGGTCATGCACCCGGGCCCGATGAACCGCGGGGTCGAGATCGCGGCCGAGGTCGCCGACAGCCCGAGGTCCACGATCGTGGAACAGGTGGCGAACGGGGTGAGCGTCCGGATGGCCGTGCTCTACCTGCTGCTCGGCGGCCAGGGCCCGGCCGCCAGCGAGGGCGACGGCCACGAGGAGAGCCGGGAGGATCAGGCATGACCGGCTGGCTGATCAAGGGCGTCCGGCCGCTCGGCGGCGAGCCGTGCGACCTGGCCATCGCCGACGGCGCGCTGGCCGCCGAGGCGCCCGGCGCCGCCCAGGTCATCGAGGCCGATGGGCTGATCGCCTTGCCGGGCCTGGTCGACCTGCACACCCACCTGCGCGAGCCCGGCCGCGAGGACGCCGAGACCGTCCGGAGCGGCACTCAGGCGGCCGCGCTCGGCGGGTTCACCGCGGTGCACGCGATGGCCAACACCGACCCGGTAGCCGACACCGCAGGCGTGGTCGAGCAGGTGTGGCGGCTCGGCCGCCAGGCCGGGCACTGCGACGTACAGCCGGTGGGCGCCGTCACGGTCGGCCTCGGGGGCACCAGGCTGGCCGAGCTGGGCGCGATGGCCGACTCGGCCGCCCGGGTCCGGGTCTTCTCCGACGACGGCAGCTGCGTGTCGGATGCCCGGCTCATGCGCCGCGCGCTGGAGTACGTCAAGGCGTTCGACGGGGTCATCGCCCAGCACGCCCAGGAACCCAGGCTCACCGAGGGCGCGCAGATGAACGAGGGCGAGGTGTCCGGCCGGCTCGGCCTGACCGGCTGGCCGGCCGCGGCCGAGGAGTCGGTCATCGCCCGCGACTGCCTGCTGGCCGCGCACGTCGGCTCGGCGCTGCACATCTGCCACGTCTCCACCGCGGGGTCGGTCGAGATCCTCCGCTGGGCCAAGTCGAAGGGGTGGCGGGTCACCGCCGAGGTGACTCCGCACCACCTGCTGCTCACTGACGACCTGGCCGAGGGCTACGACCCGGTCTACAAGGTCAACCCGCCGCTGCGCACCCGGGCGGACGTGGCCGCGCTCCGGCAGGGCCTGGCCGACGGCGTCATCGACTGCGTGGCCACCGACCATGCCCCGCACCCGCTCGAGGACAAGGAGACCGAGTGGGAGACCGCCGCGTTCGGCATGACCGGCCTGGAAACGGCGCTGCGGGTGGTCCAGCACGCGATGGTGGACACCGGCCTGCTCGGCTGGGACGAGGTCGCCGACCGGATGGCGCTGCGGCCGGCCAGGATCGGGCGGCTGGCCGGCCACGGCGCGCCGCTGGCCCCGGGCGCCCCGGCCAACCTGACGCTGTATGACCCGGAGCCCAGGGGAGCGGTGGACCCCGGCGGCCACGCGTCCAAGAGCCGCAACAGCCCGTTCGCGGGCCTGGTACTGCCGGGCCGGGTGGTGGCCACGTTCCTGCGCGGCGCGCCGACCGTGCTCGACGGGAAGCTGGCCTGATGCCCGGCTCTGCGCTGCTGGTCCTTGAGGACGGGCGCGCGTTCGCCGGGACCGGATTCGGCGCCGACGGCGAGGCGTTCGGCGAGATGGTCTTCAACACCGGCATGACCGGTTACCAGGAGACGCTGACCGACCCGTCCTACTGCCGGCAGATCGTCGCCATGACCGCTCCGCACATCGGCAACACAGGCGTCAACGACGACGATCCCGAATCGCGCCGGATCTGGGTCAGCGGCTACGTGATTCGCGAGCCCGCCAGGATCGCGTCCAGCTGGCGCTCCCGGCGCAGCCTGGACGCCGAGTTGGCCGCCCAGGGCGTCACCGGCATCGCGATCAGCGGGACCAGGGCGCTGACCCGGCACCTGCGCGAGCACGGCGCCATGCGCGCCGCGATCAGCACGCTGACCGCGGACCCGGCCGAACTGCTGCCCCGGGTGCTGGACAGCCCCGGTATCACCGGGGCCGACCTGGCCCGGGAGGTCAGCACGCCCAGCCCGTACACGGTCAGCCCCGCGGAAGGGACCCGGGCGCGCTACCGGGTGGCCGCGGTGGATCTCGGGATCAAGGCCTCCACCCCGCGCGCGATGGCGCAGCGAGGCTGCGAGGTCCGGGTGCTGCCCGCCGGCACCGGCGCGGACCAGCTCCTCGCCAGCGCGCCCGACGGCGTGTTCTTCTCCAACGGCCCCGGCGATCCGGCGGCGGCCGGCTACGCGGTCGAGGCGATGCGGGGGGTGCTGGCGGCGGGCACGCCGGTCTTCGGCATCTGCCTGGGCAGCCAGCTGCTAGGCCGGGCTCTGGGGCTGCCCACCTACAAGCTCAGGTTCGGCCACCGCGGGGTCAACCAGCCGGTGATGGACCTGCACACCGGGCGGGTGCACATCACCAGCCACAACCACGGTTTCGCCGTGCAGCTCCCCGCCGCGCCGGCCGGCGAGCAGCAGCCGCATGCGGTGCGCCCGCGGCTGGTGCCGTTCGAAACGCCTTACGGGTACGCGGTCGTGTCGCACCTGAACCTCAACGACGGCGTGGTCGAGGGCATCCGGCTGCTCGACGCGCCAGCGTTCGGAGTCCAGTACCACCCCGAGGCCGCGCCGGGCCCGCATGACGCGGACTACCTGTTCGACGAGTTCTGCGCGCTGATGGAGGGGGCCAAGATGGCCGGGCGTCCCGGGAGGCAGCATGCCGCGCCGCGCTGACCTGGCCTCGGTCCTGGTCATCGGCTCCGGCCCGATCGTCATCGGCCAGGCGTGCGAGTTCGACTACTCCGGCACCCAGGCCTGCCGGGTGCTCAAGAGCGAGGGCCTGCGGGTCAGCCTGGTCAACTCCAACCCGGCGACGATCATGACCGACCCTGAGTTCGCCGACGCCACCTACGTGGAGCCGATCACCCTGGACGTGCTGCAGAAGGTGATCGCCATCCAGCAGCCGGACGCGGTGCTGCCCACGCTCGGCGGGCAGACGGCACTGAACGCCGCGGTGGCCCTGCACGAGGCCGGCACGCTGGCCGAGCACGGGGTCGAGCTGATCGGCGCGGACATCGAGGCGATCAAGGCGGGGGAGGACCGGGAGCGGTTCAAGCAGATCGTCACCGGGCTCGGCGCCGAGGTGCCCGCCAGCACGATCTGTCGCACCCTGGCCGAGGCCGAGTCCACCGCGGACCGGCTCGGCTACCCGGTCGTGGTCCGCCCGTCGTACACGCTCGGCGGCTCCGGCTCCGGCGTCGCCTACGACGCGGCGGATCTCTGCCGGATCGCCGGCGCCGGGCTGGACGCCAGCCCGGTCACCGAGGTGCTGCTCGAGGAGTCGATCCTCGGCTGGAAGGAATTCGAGCTCGAACTGATGCGCGACCGGCACGACAACGTGGTCGTGGTCTGCTCGATCGAGAACATTGACCCGATGGGCGTGCACACCGGCGATTCGGTCACCGTGGCGCCGGCCATGACGCTGACCGACCGCGAGTATCAGCGGATGCGCGACACTGCGATCGCGGTGGCCCGGGCCGTCGGCGTGGACACCGGCGGCTGCAACATCCAGTTCGCCGTGCACCCGGGCACCGGCCGGATGGTCGTGATCGAGATGAACCCGCGGGTGTCGCGGTCCTCCGCGCTGGCCTCCAAGGCCACCGGGTTCCCGATCGCCAAGATCGCGGCCAAGCTGGCCATCGGCTACACGCTCGACGAGATCCGCAACGACATCACCGGCGAGACCCCGGCCAGCTTCGAGCCGGCGCTGGACTACGTGGTGGTCAAGGTGCCCCGGTTCGCGTTCGAGAAGTTCCCGGGCGCCGACCCGGTGCTGACCACGCACATGAAGTCGGTGGGCGAGGCGATGGCCATCGGCCGCAGCTTCCCCGAGGCCCTGCAGAAGGCGCTGCGCTCGCTCGAACAGCGCGGCGCGGAACTGACCTGGGCCGATCCGCCGGGAGCGGCCGCGGCCCTGGTCCAGCGGTGCGCGGTCCCGCACGACGGCCGGCTCGGCACCATCCACCAGGCCCTGCGGGCCGGGGCCACCGTGGCCGAGCTGTCGGCGGCCAGCGGCATCGACCCCTGGTTCATCGACCAGGTCATGTTCATAGAACAGGCGGCCGAACGGCTGGCGCGCGGCCCGTCGCTCGACGCGCCGGCGTTGCGCGCGGCCAAGGCGGCCGGGTTCGCCGACGCGCAGATCGGCCAGCTCCGCGGGATGAGCGCTACCCGGGTGCGGGACCTGCGGCACGCGCTGGGCGTGCGGCCGGTCTACCACACGGTGGACACCTGCGCGGCGGAGTTCGCCGCCCGCACGCCGTACCTGTACTCGACGTACGACGACGAGACCGAGGTCCCGGCCGGGGACCGGCCCAAGGTCATCATCCTGGGCAGCGGGCCGAACCGGATCGGCCAGGGCATCGAGTTCGACTACGCCTGCGTGCACGCCTCGTTCGCGCTGGCGCAGGCCGGCTACGAGACCGTCATGGTCAACTGCAACCCGGAGACCGTGTCCACCGACTACGACACCTCGGGGCGGCTGTACTTCGAGCCGCTGACCCTGGAGGACGTGCTGGAGGTGGTGCACGCCGAGCAGGCCTCCGGTCCGGTGGCCGGGGTGATCGTGCAGCTCGGCGGGCAGACGCCGCTCGGCCTGGCCGCCGAGCTGACCGCGTCCGGGGTGCCGATCGTGGGCACCAGCGCGCAGGCCATCCACCTGGCGGAGGACCGCGGCGCGTTCGGCCGGGTGCTGGCCGGGGCGGGCCTGCTCGCGCCGCGCAGCGGCACCGCGGTTTCCTACGCCGAGGCCAAGGCCATCGCCGACGAGATCGGCTACCCGGTGCTGGTCCGGCCGTCGTATGTGCTCGGCGGGCGGGGCATGGAGATCGTCTACGACGACGGGGCGCTCGAGGCGTACGTGCAGCGGGCGACCCAGATCAGCCCCGAGCACCCGGTGCTCATCGACCGGTTCCTCGACGACGCGATCGAGATCGACGTGGACGCGCTGTACGACGGGACCGAGCTGTTCCTCGGCGGGGTGATGGAGCACATCGAGGAGGCCGGCATCCACTCCGGCGACTCAGCCTGCGCGCTGCCGCCGATCACGCTGGGCCGCACCGACATCGACAGGGTCCGCGAGTCCACGGCCAGGATCGCCGCCGGGGTGGGGGTGCGCGGGTTGCTGAACGTGCAATACGCGCTCGCGGCCGGAGTGCTTTACGTGCTCGAGGCGAACCCGCGCGCGTCCCGCACCGTGCCGTTCGTGTCCAAGGCGACCGCCACCCCGCTGGCCAAGGCGGCCGCCCGGATCATGCTCGGCGCGACGATCGCGGACCTGCGGGCCGAGGGGCTGCTGCCCGCCACGGGGGACGGCGGGACGCTGCCCCTGGACGCGCCGATCGCGGTGAAGGAGGCGGTGCTCCCGTTCGGCCGGTTCCGCGACGCCCGCGGCGAGGGCGTGGACACCGTACTCGGTCCCGAGATGCGCTCGACCGGCGAGGTGATGGGAATCGACGAGGTGTTCGGCACCGCGTACGCCAAGTCGCAGGCCGCCGCGTACGGCGCGCTGCCGGTCAAGGGCCGGGCGTTCGTCTCGGTGGCCAACACCGATAAGCGGACGATGATCTTCCCGGTGAAGCGGCTGGCCGACCTGGGCTTCGAGATTTGGGCCACCGAAGGCACCGCGGAGGTGCTGCGCCGCAACGGCGTCCGTGCCAGGATCGTGCGCAAGCATCGTGACGGGCCGGGGCCCGATGGCGAGCCCACCATCGTGACCAGGCTGCTGGACGGGCAGGTCGACCTGATCGTCAACACGCCGTTCGGCGTGCCCGGGCAGACCGGGCCGCGGGTGGACGGCTACGAGATCCGGACCGCCGCCGTCCGGCGCGGGATCGCCTGCGTGACGACGACAGCGGGCCTGGCCGCCGCGGTGCAAGGCATCGAAGCGATCCAGCGGGGCGAGGTCGGGGTCCGGTCCCTGCAGGAGCACGCGGCGCGGTTGCGAGGCTAGAGGTGAGATGACCGCACCGGAGGACAAGGCCGAGCTGGCCCCCGCGCAGGTGGCCAGCCCGGTGCTCACCGTGCGCCGGGTAGACGCCTACTACGCGATGACCGTGGTCGCGCCGCGGATCGCCCGCGGCTTCCGTCCTGGCCAGTTCGTCGCGGTCGCCGTCGGCGGGCCGGACTCGGCCATGCTGATGCGCCGGGCGTTCTCCATCCACGACGTGCGCTCCGACCACGGCGGCACGGTGGAGTTCGTGTTCGACGCCAAGGGCCCCGGGACCCGCTGGCTGGCCGACCGACGGGCCCGGGACGTGGTGGACATCGCCGGCCCGCTCGGGCGGCCCTTCCCGCAGCCCAGGGAGCGGGTCAGCTGCCTGCTGATCGGCGGCGGGTACGGCAGCGCACCGCTGTTCCCGCTGGCTGACCGGCTGCGTGCCCGGGGCTGCCGGGTGGACTTCCTGCTCGGTGCGGCCAGCGCGGACCGGGTGTTCGGCGCGCTCACGGCGCGCCGCATCGGTCGCACCGCCACCGTCACCACCGAGGACGGGTCGCTCGGCCTGCGCGGCGTGGTGACCGACGCGCTGGCCCGGGTCATCCACGACGCCCGCACCGAGGTCATCTACGCCTGCGGCCCGATGCCGATGCTGCGAGCGGTATCCGGGTTTGGTGACCGGTACGACATCCCGGTGCTCGCCTCGGTCGAGGAGTCCATGGCCTGCGGAATCGGAGTCTGCATGACCTGCGTGCTGCCGGTGATCGGCGACGACGGCGTGACCAGGATGGTGCGGTCGTGCGTGGACGGGCCGGTGTTCAGCGGGCAGGCGGTGCGCTGGGACGACGTGGGCACGATCCCGTTCGACACGCTGGGCGCGCCCGGCTGGCGCCCGCCACAGGTCACCCCGGGCGAGCGCGATGGCGCGGACGGACATCGCCATGCCGGTTGACCTGAGGACCAAGCTAGGGCACGTCGAGCTGCCCACCCCCATACTCACCGCGTCGGGCTGCGCGGCGGCCGGCCGGGAGCTGTCCCGGTTCACCGACGTGGCCAGGCTCGGCGCGGTCGTCACTAAGTCGATCATGCTAGAGCCGCGGTCCGGGCGGCCCACCCCGCGGATGGCCGAAACCCCCAGCGGGATGCTGAACTCGATCGGGCTGCAGGGCCCGGGCATCGACGCGTTCCTGCAGCGCGACCTGCCGTGGCTGCTCACTCAGGGTGCCCGCGCCGTGGTGTCGATCGCGGGCAGCAGCGCCGGCGAGTACGCCGAGCTGGCCCGCCGCCTGTCCGACGCACCCGGGGTCACCGCGATCGAGGTGAACATCTCCTGCCCCAACGTCGAAGACCGGGGCACGGTGTTCGCCTGCGACCCGGACGCGGCAGCCGCGGTGATCGAGGGTGTCCGGGCCAGCGCGCGCTACGACATCCCGGTGTTCGCCAAGCTGTCTCCGGACGTCACCGACATCGTGACCATCGCCCGGGCCTGCGTGGCGGCCGGGGCCGACGGCCTGTCGTTGATCAACACGCTGCTGGGCATGGCGATAGACACCCGGAGCATGCGCCCGGTGCTGGCCGGCCTCACCGGCGGCCTGTCCGGGCCTGCCATCCGGCCGATCGCGGTCCGGTGCATCTGGCAGGTCAGGCAGGCGCTCCCGGATGTCCCGATCATCGGCATGGGCGGCGTCCGTACCGGGCGGGACGCGTTCGAGCTGATCCTGGCCGGCGCCGCGATGGTCAGCCTGGGCACGGTGATCTTCCATGATCCCGGCGCGTGCGATCGCGTGCTGCGCGAACTCGGCGACGAGCTCACCCGGGCCGGGGCGGAGCGGCTGACGGACGTGATCGGGCTGGCCCATGAGGCCGTCGCTGGCCGGCGGAACCAGGGCCCCGCCTACGGCGCAACCCCTAGGATCAGAAGCCGTGACTAATCCTGCCCCGATCGCGGTCGCGCTCGACGCGCCGAACCTGGAGATCGCCTCACGCTGGGCCGGGCTGGTCACCCCGCACGTCAGCACGGTGAAGATCGGGCTGGAACTGTACCTGCGGTACGGGCCCGAGGTGGTGGCCTCGATCAGGGGCGCGAGCGGAGTGCGGATCTTTCTCGACCTCAAGCTGCACGACATCCCGGCCACGGTGGCCAGCGCCGTGCGTGCCGTGGCGAGGCTGCGGCCGCAGCTGATTACCGTGCACGCGGCGGGCGGCCCCGCCATGATCCGGGCCGCCGTCGAGGCCGCACCCGGCACGCCGATCGCCGCGGTCACCGCGCTCACCTCGCTCAACGGGGAGGATCTGGACCGGATCGGCGTGCCCGGCGGCATCGCCGACTGGGTGCTGCGACTGGCCGTGATGGCCGTGGAGGCGGGGGCGAGCGGGCTGGTCTGCTCGCCGCGCGAGGTAGCCGCGGTACGCGACGAGGTGGGCCCGGGGATCACCCTGATCACGCCGGGAGTGCGCCCGGCCGGCGCCGACAGGCACGACCAGGCGCGGGTGGCCACGCCCGAGGAGGCGCTCAGGTCCGGGGCGGACCTGCTGGTCATCGGCCGCGCCATCACCGGCGCGCCCGACCCCGGCGCCGCGGCCGCGGCCATCGCCGCATCCCTGCGCCGCGACGCGCCGGCCACGCCCTAGTCATCGCTCCGCTCGGCGCACTCACGCCCTAACCACGCCGCGGCCCCGCCTCCAGCCCCCCGTGGCCTCGACCCCGCGGCCCCAGCCTCCACCTCTCAGCTCCTGCCCTCAGCGCTCTGCCTCAGCCCGACGGGAGGGTTGACGGGCAGTTTGCTGTGCCCGGTGAAAACCAAACCGCCCGTCAGCATCGTGAAACACCAGGGCGGGGTGATATCCGCGCCCGACGGTCCCTACCAAACAACCTGGAATTGACGTATTCGCAGCTCAGCGCGGCTAGCTGCATGTTTACCCGAAGGTATCAATCAAGTTTATTGACCGAATTCCTAGAGATAACGGTTGCAGTTTTTAGATGGAATTGATGGGGAAATGTTCTATCCTCAAGCCTGATGCCCGCTCAGTGCGGCACGACGTGCGGCTGCACCCGGCAGCAGCGCGACACAGCCTCGCGGAGGTACGCGTGAGCCTGCAGATCGTCATCGCTGGCCTGATCGTCGGCCTGCTCGTCGGCATGACCGGTGCGGGCGGCGGCGCGCTGATGACGCCGATCCTCATCCTGCTGTTCGGCGTGACGCCGAGCACCGCGGTGTCCAGCGACATTGTCGCGTCGGCGATCATGAAACCGTTTGGCGGAGCCGTCCATTACCGCCGGGGCACCGTCCACATGGGCCTGGTCAGATGGCTGTGCGTGGGCTCGGTTCCCGCGGCCTTCGCCGGGGTGTTCATCGACCGCTCGCTCGGTTCCGGTCCGGCCATGCAGCAGAACATCGAGTACGCCATGGGGGCGGCCATCTTCCTGGCGGCCGGCGCGATGGTCTACCGGCTGCTGATGGAAAGCTCCGGGCGATGGAAGCCGGTTCCGGAGGGCGCGGCCGAGCCGGAGATCAAGGTCAAGCGGATGCTGACCATCGCCATCGGGGCGTTCGGCGGGTTCCTGGTCGGCATCACGTCCGTCGGGTCCGGGTCGCTGATGATCGTGCTGCTCATGATGACGTACCCGGCGATGTCGATGAAGCGCCTGGTCGGCACCGACATCGTCCAGTCGATTCCGCTGGTCGGCTCGGCCGCGATCGGGCACGCGCTGTTCGGCGGATTCGAGTTCGGCATCACCGCCGCGATCGTGATCGGCAGCATCCCCGGCGTGCTGGCGGGCTCGTGGCTGTCCTCGCGCGCGTCCAACATCCTCCTCCGCCCGATCCTCGCGTTCGTGCTGCTGGCCAGCGCGCTCAAGCTGCTTGGGCTGAGCGCGACCACCCTGGCGATCACGATGGGCATCGTGGCGCTGGTGGGCCTGCCGGTATGGGCCTTCATCGACGGGTACGTCCGCCCGCCCGCGGCCTGGCGCGCCGCCGGATGCGATCGGCGGCGGACGCTCGGCCTGATCAGCCTGGGCACGCCGGTGGGCGTCGGCTTCGTCACCTCGGCGGTGTACTTCGGCCGCCAGCGCCCCAGGCTCGTGCTCGCGTCCAGCGAGGACGCAAGGCCAGTCCCGGAGCGCGACGCAGAATCGGCCGCGGCGCCCAGCCGCGTCGCCTGACCCCGCCAGCACGTTGCGGCGGTAGAGCCGCGCTCAGCGGCCACGGCGATGACCCCTCCCCTCTCCGGCCGGCGGGCTGGCGGCCGCTAGCCTGGCACCTCATTGCGGGCGCTACCTCATTGGGGAAGGGGTTTCATCATTGGGGCGGCATGAGCGCGGACAGTGGCGGCATGGACACGTTCCCGGGCCGCAGGGCCAGGGCGAGATCCGGTCCCTGCGAGGGGACGTCGTCTGCCCTGTCAGACGGTATCTGTAACCTTGCACCTGGGAATTCGTCCCGGAGCGCGATCGATGGGCCAGCCAGGCAGGCCCATCGACGGGAAGGTTCCCGCCTCCAGGCCATAACAGTTAGTATTCGGTCAGTGGCAGATAGTAGTTATCGGCAATAAATGACACAACAAACGGGGGTTCGCGTTGCCCTAGCGCCTTGAACTCGCTAGTTTCCCCTCCCGAAGCGAGTTTTTCGATACGAAACCCGAGGTGAACCGGCGTGGCTCTTCCTCCGCTCACACCCGATCAGCGCGCTGCGGCCCTGGAGAAGGCGGCCAGGGCCCGCAAGGAGCGTGCCGAGGTCAAGAATCGCCTCAAGCGCGGCTCGACGACGCTGCCCCAGGTGCTCAAGGATGGCAAGTCGGATGACGTGATAGGCAAGATGAAGGTTTCCGCGCTCCTTGAATCGATGCCTGGGGTCGGCAAGGTCCGGGCTAGGCAGATCATGGAACGGCTCGGCATCGCTGAGTCGCGGCGTGTCGGTGGCCTTGGCGCCAACCAGCGCGCGGCGCTTGAGACCGAATTCGGTGGTGATATCTGACCGACCTCCGCGATCAAGGGGGCGAGGGCACGGCCGCGGCGCACGGTTCCGGGCGGGCATCGTCCGGTCCCAGGGCGAAGCTGACCGTGCTCTCCGGGCCCTCTGGGGTCGGGAAGAGCACCGTGCTCGCGCGGATTCGCGAGGACTACCCGCAGCTCTGGTCGTCGGTGTCAGTGACGACCCGCCGGCCGAGGCCGGGTGAGGTACACGGCCGCGAGTACTTCTTCGTCGACGACCAGGAGTTCGACCGGATGATCGCCGCCGGGGAACTGCTGGAGTGGGCTTCCTTCGTCGGCCACCGGCATGGCACGCCCCGCGTACCGGTCGAGGAGAAACTGGCCGCGGGCATCCCGGTCCTGCTTGAGATCGACCTAGCGGGTGCACGGCAGGTCCGTGCCGCCGTTCCGGACGCGCTGCTGGTCTTCCTGGCCCCGCCGTCGTGGGACGAGCTGGTCCGCAGGCTGAACGGTCGGGGCACCGAGGCGCCCGAGGTCATCGCGCAGCGCCTCGAGGAGGCGCGGGTGGAGATGGCCGCGGAGCCGGAGTTCGACGTCACCCTGGTCAACACGTCCGTCCAGGACGTATGCGATGAGCTGGTAGCCTTGATTCTCCGGTGAGACATAGTTCTCCGGTCAGAGACAGTTCTGCTCAGGAAAGGCGCAAGGTGGCAGGGACTCCCGCCCCGGAAGGCATTACGAACCCGCCGATCGACGATCTGCTCGAAGTGGTGGACAGCAAGTACCGCCTGGTCATCATGGCCTCTAAGCGTGCCCGGCAGATCAACGCCTACTACGCCCAGCTGGGTGAGGGGCTGCTGGAGTACGTCGGGCCGCTGGTCGAGACCCGGGTTCAGGAGAAGCCGCTGTCGATCTCGCTGCGCGAGATCCGCGATCGCCTGCTGACCGCGGAGAACGCGGAGCCCGAGGAAGCGACCCCCTGACTCCCGCGGCGGGACTGCGGGCACGGCCAGCGCAATGCCACGGCACGTCATCCTCGGTGTCGGCGCCGGCATCTCGGCCTACAAGGCCTGCGAGCTGCTCCGGCGGCTGACGGAGTCCGGGTACGAGGTACGGGTCATCCCGACCCGTGACGCGCTGCGTTTCGTGGGCGAGGCCACGTGGGCCGCGCTGTCCGGCCGGCCGGTAACCGCAGACGCGTGGGCCGACGTGCACGAGGTGCCGCACGTGGCCCTCGGCCGTTGGGCGGACCTGATGCTGGTCGCCCCGGCCACCGCGGATCTGCTGGCCCGGGCGGCGGCGGGACGGGCCGATGACCTGCTCACGGCCACGCTGCTGATGGCAGGCTGCCCTGTCCTGTTCGCTCCGGCCATGCATACCGAGATGTGGGAGCACCCGGCCACCCAGGCCAGCGTGGCGCTGCTGCGGGACCGGGGCGCGCTGGTGCTCGAGCCCGCCACCGGGAGGCTGACCGGCCCGGACACCGGGACCGGCCGCCTGCCCGAGCCCGCCGAGCTGTTCGAGGTCGCGGTCCGGCTACTGAGCCGGGGCGCCGGCGGCCTGGCGCCGGACCTGCTGGGCCGGCGGGTGGTGGTCTCGGCGGGTGGCACCCGCGAGGAGCTTGACCCGGTCCGGTTCCTCGGTAACTGGTCCTCGGGCAGGCAGGGATACGCGCTGGCCCGGACGGCCGCCGCGCGGGGCGCCGATGTGACCCTGGTGTCGGCCAACGTCGCGCTCGACGATCCGGCCGGCGCCAAGGTCATCCGGGTCACCTCGGCGCTGCAGCTGCGGGAGGCGATGGTGGCCGCCGCGGCCGGGGCCGACGCGGTGGCCATGGCGGCCGCCGTGGCTGACTACCGCCCCGCGGTCCGGCACGTGGCAAAAATCAAGAAGACCGGATCCGGCCCGGAGCCGATTCAGCTCACCGAGAATCCGGACGTGCTGCGCGAGCTGTCCGCCCACCGCGGCCATCCGGGCCAGGTCGTCGTCGGTTTCGCCGCCGAGACCGAGGACCTGGCCGGCAACGGCCGCGCCAAGCTGGCCGGCAAAGGCTGTGACCTGCTCGTCGTCAACCAGGTGGGCGGCGGGCTCGCGTTCGGCACCGAAGACAACCAGGCCCTGGTCCTGGCGGCGGACGGAGCGGTCACGCACGTCCCGCGCGGCCGCAAGGAGGAGCTCGCCGACGCGGTCTGGGACATGGTCGCCGCCCGGCTTTCTTGACACAGAGTGAGCCTGGCTGGCCTGGCCCGGATACACTTCGGCAAGCCAGCGCCCATAGGGGGAAAGGAAGTCAGGTGGCCCGTCGCCTTTTCACGTCTGAGTCGGTCACTGAGGGTCATCCCGACAAGATGGCCGACCAGATCAGTGACGCTCTGCTTGATTCGATGATCAAAGACGACCCGCGCAGCCGGGTGGCCGTGGAAACCCTGATCACCACCGGCCAGGTCCATGTCGCGGGCGAGGTCACTACCGAGACCTACGTAGACATCGCCGGGATCATCAGGGAGAAGATCCTGGAGATCGGCTACGACTCGTCCGCCAAGGGCTACGACGGCGGGTCGTGCGGCGTGTCCGTCTCCATCGGGTCACAGTCGCCCGATATCGCTCAGGGCGTCTCCGACGGTTACGAGTTCCGGGAAGGCGAGGGCACGGAGGATCTCGACCGGCAGGGCGCGGGCGACCAGGGCATGATGTTCGGCTTCGCCTGCCGGGAGACGCCTGAGCTGATGCCGCTGCCGATCATGCTCGCGCATCGGCTGGCCCGGCTGCTCACCGTCGTCCGGCGCAGCGGCACCGTGCCGTACCTGCGCCCGGACGGCAAGACGCAGGTCACCATCGAGTACACCGGCGATGTTCCGGTACGGCTGGACACCGTGGTCGTGTCCGCGCAGCACGCCCCGGATATCGACCTGAAGGAACTGCTCGCCCCGGATGTGCGGGAGCACGTGGTAGAGCCCGTGGTCGCCGACCTCGACATCGACACGACCAACTACCGGCTCCTGGTGAACCCCACCGGGCGGTTCGAGGTCGGAGGCCCGATGGGCGATGCCGGGCTGACCGGTCGCAAGATCATCATTGACACCTACGGCGGGATGGCCAGGCACGGCGGCGGCGCCTTCTCCGGCAAGGACCCGTCTAAGGTTGACCGCAGCGCGGCCTACGCCATGCGCTGGGTGGCCAAGAACATCGTGGCGGCCGGCCTGGCCGATCGCTGCGAGACGCAGGTCGCCTACGCGATCGGCAAGGCCAAGCCGGTCGGCCTGTTCATCGAGTGCTTCGGCACCGAGAAGGTACCGGTTGAGCGGATCCAGGACGCGGTAACGGAGGTCTTCGACCTGCGGCCGAGGGCGATCATCGCCGACTTGGACCTGCTGCGCCCGATCTACTCGCAGACCGCCGCCTACGGCCACTTCGGCCGGACCGAGCCGGACTTCACCTGGGAGCGCACCGACCGCGCGGCCCGGCTCCGCGCCGCCGTCGGCCTCTAGCCTCTAAGGGGTCTGCAGGGAGAAACCCTTAGACCCGCTCAGCAGCATCTTTCG
>DASXLW010000033.1:0-13953 GCA_036496025.1 Streptosporangiaceae bacterium | reverse complement strand
CCCTACCCCGCGGGCCGGGAAACTCACCTGGGAGGGCTGCATGCGCTGGCCGCTGCTGCGCGTCGCCGTCGCCGAGCGGTCCATGCAGCCGACGTTGCAGCCCGGAGACTGGCTGCTGGTGCTGCGCACCGGGCGGGTCCGCCCCGGCCAGCTGGTCGTGGCGTGGCACCCGTCCCGGGCCGCCCTGCTGCTGGTGAAGCGGGCGGTGCGGCGCGAGCCGGGCGGCTGGTGGCTGCAATCGGACAGCCCGAACGGCGCTGCCGTGGACAGCCGCACGTTCGGGCCGGTGCCGCCCGGGCTGATCCAGGGCCGGGTGCTGCTGCGCTACCGGCGCGGCGCCCGGTGACGGGCCCGGACGCCGCTCGGCCCCGTCGAGCTGATCGACGGGGCCGAGCGCTGCCGGCGTTTCGAACCGGACTAGGTCAGTGCTCCAGGCGAGGCTCCGGGGCTTCCCCGGCCTGCCGGCCGACCAGGTTGAGCATCTCCTGCCTGGGCAGCCGGACGAGCTGGGCCCAGATATAGATGACCAGGCTGAATCCGGCCACGACCAGCAGGTCCCACCAGAACGGGATGTGGCCGGTGTTGACCGGCGCCTTCACGCCGCCGCCGCTGAACTGGCCCTGCCAGGAGATGATGCCCAGGCCGATCAGGTAGACCGGCAGCCAGGTCGCCGATTTCCAGTCGATCGGCGGCCGCTGCTTGTCGAAGGCCATGCTGGTGCCGATGAGCAGGTAGCCGACCAGGATGAAGATGCCCAGCTTCCAGACCGTCTCGAAGCCGGTCCAGTAGATGAGGAAGTTGGCCGCGATGAACGCGACCGGGGCGAGCACTCTCCCGGCCGGTATCCGGTACGGTCGGTCCGCCTCCGGGACCTGGCCACGGAACGCACCCAGTGACAGCGGCGCGCCCGCGTACATCAGCACGCTGGCCAGCGTGACCAGGCTGACCAGCGAGTGCCAGCTGGGGAACGGCAGCAGGAATACCAGGCCGAACAGGAACGCGAAGATCAGGCTGACCCACGGGATGCCCCGGCTGTCGGTCCACTGGAAGATCTGCGGGTAGTAGCGGTTCCTGGCCAGGCCGTAGCCCACGCGCGAGGTCGAGGTCTGGTAGATCAGGCCGGTGCCGAACGGCGAGACGAACGCGTCGATCCGCAGGAAGACCGCCCACACGCCGAGCCCGACCGCGCCCGCAAGCCCGGCGAACGGCCCGATGGAGATCTGGTTCGTGGCGGGGATGCCGGCGAAGCCATGGGTGAGCAGGTGGGTCGGCATCGCGCCGATGAACACGAGCTGGAGCAGGGTGTAGATCCCGATGCCGAGTACGGTCGCGATGATGATCGCCCTCGGCAGGTTCCGCTGCGGGTTCTTGATCTCGCCGGCGAGCTGGTCGGCCTGCTCGAAGCCGAGGTAGGCGAACACGATCCCGGCGGCCGGGATGGCCGCGAACAGGGCCTTGGCCCCGTCGTGGAAGAAGCCGCCGTTCGCGGTGGTCGAGGTCGCGCTCATGTTGTGCGCGTGGAACTTGAAGGCCAGGATGATGATGGTCAGCACCGGGATGGCGACCTTCCACCAGGTGATGCCCGCGTTGACCTTCGAGAACAGGCGCATGGCCATGAAGTTGATCGCGGTGAAGATGGCCATCAGGACGATCGTCAGGACGAACCCGGTGGTGGTGACGTTCCCCTTGACCGGGTTGTAGAGGCTGTGCCAGTAGTACGAGCCGTACTGCATCACCGCGAAGCACTCGATCGGCGCCACGGTGACCGCTTGCAGGTAGGAGAAGAAGCCGAACGTGATGCCGGCTCCGCTGCCGAACGCGAAGTGCGGGAACCTCGCGGTGCCGCCGGACACCGGGTACATCCCGCCGAGCTCGGCGTGCACGAGGGCAAGGATGATGACGATGACTCCGGCGATGAGCCAGCCGAAGAGGGCCAGCGCGCCGGCGGCGGCGGCCGCGCCCAGCGCACCGAACAGCCAGCCCGAGCCGATGATCGAAGTCTCCGACGCCCAGGTCGCGCCGATCAGCCCCATTTCCCGCCTGAGACCGACATCTGCCGGCCTGGTCTCGGTGGCTACCGACTCAGTTGCCATAACCGAACCTTCTTTCGGTCCGTGCGTCTGCATGATGCAAGTACTCGCCTGCGAGTTGGCATCATCGTAATGATCAGTGGGGTGTCTGGAAAGTGTGAAGTTGCATCTTTTTCGTAACGCGCCCGCGCGGCCTGTCGTCGTGGCCAGAAGTTGTCTCGCTATCGAGATACATATAGTCATCTGGCCCGGTGTCGGCCGTTATGTCGGACACTGCCGGCCCGTGATCTCATCGCGTGCCTGGCGCCCGGGCGCCGCCGGGGGTGCCCCCGCGGCAAGCCGGCGGCGGCCCGCGGCTAGACCGCGGCGGTGGGCAGAACGTCCGGCGGGCCGGACCGCCGCCGCGCCCGCAGCGCGGTCACGTTGGCCCTCGACGCGCACCGCTCACCGCAATAACGCCGGGACCGGTTGGTGCTCGCATCGATGAAAACGCGCTGGCAGGACGCGGCTGCGCACACTCCGAGCCGATCCGTGCCCAGCTGCGCGAGCAGCATGGACAGGCCCATAGCCGAGCCTGCCGCGTACCGGTCGGCCACCCCGCCGCTTTGGGTCAGGTGCAGGTGCCACGGCTGATCGTCGTGCCGGGAAAACTCCGGATGCACCGGGTGCTGCACGAGCAGGGCGTTGAGCCGCTCAACGGCTTCGGTGTCATTCCCCTCTGCGGAAGCCGCGAAAATCTTCCTGAACTCGATTCGTAGCGCCCACATTGAGTCGAGGTCACCGCGAGTTACCTGGGTATCCGGAAACTGCAGGTCAGTCAGCATCGAGCGGAGCCCATCCAGCGTGCCAATATTGTGGCTGTTTGTACCGTCGGCGGCTTCTTCTTCACCGTTCGCGGCGTTTGCCAGGCGCACCGCCAGTTCGGCGTAGGCGCTCAAATCCACAATCGATTCCTAGCCAGATGGGGGTCCCGGGGTAAGCGGGATGCCTGCCCCTGTCTATGACACGCCCGCGCGGGACCCGGTGATCGGCGAGACCGGGCCCCAATAGTACATCGCCCGGCTGGTCTCGTCAGCTATCGCTGCTGCGCCGGCTTGTCGGCTGACCGGGGGGCCGGTTCCCGGCACCGGTGTCGCTAGGGTGCAGATCATGTTTGCTGTGACTGCCGCGCGCTTTGACGCCGAGGACCCGGTGGGTGCGCTGGACCTGGGTGACCGTCCCGAGCCTGTGCCCGAGCCGGGCTGGACGACCGTCAAGGTCAAGGCCGCCTCGCTCAACCATCACGACTTGTGGACGCTGCGCGGGGTCGGCATTGCCGAGGACCGGCTGCCGATCGTGCTCGGCTGCGACGCCGCCGGGCTCGACGAAGACGGCCGTCCCGTGGTCGTGCATGCTGTCATCGGCGACCCCGCTTCGCACGGCGGGGACGAGACCCTGGATCCGCGGCGTTCGCTGCTGTCCGAGCGCTACGACGGCACGTTCGCGGAACGGGTGGCCGTGCCGCGGCGAAACCTGCTGCCCAAGCCCGACGTGCTCAGCTTCGAGGAGGCGGCCTGCCTGCCGACCGCCTACCTCACCGCCTACCGGATGCTGTTCGCTGCGTCCGCGCTCGAGCCGGGCGGGACCGTCCTGGTGCAGGGCACGGGCGGCGGGGTGGCTACGGCTCTCATCATGCTCGGCCGCGCGGCCGGGTACCGGGTGTGGGCGACCAGCCGCAGCGAGGCCAAGCGGGAGCGGGCCATCGCGCTCGGGGCCGATCGGGCGTTTCCCGCGGGGGAGCGGCTGCCCGAGCGGGTGGACGCGGTGATGGAGACCGTCGGGCAGGCCACGTGGCCGCACTCGCTACGCGCTCTGCGGCCGGGTGGCCGCGTCGTGGTCTGCGGGGCGACGAGCGGCCCGGCGCCGTCCGCGGAACTGAACCGGGTGTTTTTCCTTCAGCTTTCGGTGGTCGGCTCGACCATGGGCTCCCGGGACCAGCTCGGCCGGCTGCTGCGGTTCTGCGAGCAGACGGGGGTGCGCCCGCTCATTGATCGCACCCTGCCGCTGACTCAGGCCAGGGACGGCTTCGCGGCCATGGCATCCGGCGAGCTGTTCGGCAAGGTCGTGTTCACTCTCTAGCCGTGTTCACCATCTAGCGCTACCTGGCGCGCGAGATCACCCGGCGTCTTCGCCTGCGTCGTCCCGCGGTGGCTTGGTGGCCTCGGCCCACGGCGATTTGCCGCGGCCGGCCCGTGGCGACCGGCCGGATTCTGCCTGCCGCGACTCGCCACCGCCGACCCGCGACGACCCGGATTCCGCCCGCGGCTTGGCGGTCTCGGTCCGCGGCTTGGCGGTCTCCGTCCGCGGCCCGGCGCCGCTGGGACGCTGCGGCCCGCCGGTTTCCGCCTGCGCTGACTCGGCAGTCTCGGTCCGCGGCTTGGCGGTCTCGGCCTGCGGCTTGACGGTCTCGGCCTGCGGCTTGACGGTCTCGGCCTGCGGCTCGGGGGGGTCAGCCCGCGGCGGCTCGCCGGGATCAGGCGCCGGTGCGGAGCCCTCTTCAGCCTGGGGCTGGTCCGGCTGGAAGACCTCGGTCCGGATCCGGGCCAGTGCCTCATCCAGGATCGTGCGCAGATCGCCGAAGGTATCTTCGCCGACCGTGCTGGCGTGTGCGGCCAGCCGCCGCAGCTCCGCGGCGAACTGAAGGGCCACCCGCTCCAGATCGCGGAAGCGCGCCGGATCGGGCCAGCCGGGCATGCGTCCGGATCCCGGCCAGTCGCGGCCGCCGGGCCGGTCCCGCCAGCCCGGCCAGTCTTTCCAGCCCGGCCAGTCTTTCCAGCCGGGCCAGTCGCCCCAGTCCTTCCGCCCCCGGCCTCGTCCGGCGCGGAAGCGCGCGCCCGCCGCTTCGTCGGACCGTTCCTCATGCGGATGCGCTCCAGTGCGTGGATCGCGTTCCCAGGGGCCGGAATCCCCGGCCTCTTCGGGCCCGGGCCGGCCGCGCTCATGGTCCTGCTCGTGCCGCACCTGGTCCTGCTCGCGGCTCACCTGGTCCTGCTCGTGCCGCACCTGGTCCTGCTCACGGCGGGCCTGGTCTCGCTCGCGGCGCGCCTGGCTCCGCTCCTCTTCCCGGCGGTCGCGTTCCTCTTCGCGGAGCCGGCGCGCCTCCTCGCGGGCCCAGTCCGCCCGCTGCCTGGCGTCCTCGCGCGCCTGCCAGGCGGCGTCGCCGGAGCGGCCGTATGCCTCCTCGCGGGCCCGGTGCGCCTGCTCGTAGGCTTGCTGCCTGTCCTCTCGGTGCACGTCCCTGGCCGCCCGGGCGATCTCCTCGCGCAGGCTCCGGACGGTGTCCCTGACGTCCTCCTTCACCTCGCGCGCGATATCCCGGACCGATTCGGTGATCTCTTCCTCGAGCTCGGCGAGATCGTCCATCCGGGCCTGGATCTCGGCGCGGCCTTTCTCGGTGATCTTGTAGACCTTGCGCCCATCGACCTCGTCGTGGGTGACGAGCCCTTCCTCTTCCAGCCGGGCCAGCCTCGGGTAGATGGTCCCCGGCGAGGGGGCATACACGCCCATGAAGCGGTCCTGGAGCAGGCGGATCACTTCGTATCCGTGCTTGGGCGCCTCGTCGAGCAGTTTGAGCAGGTAGAGCCGAAGCCTGCCGTGGCGAAACACCGGGCTCATCGGGCCTCGCCTTCTTTCGTCGCGCCGCCTGTTTCCATGGCGGCTGATCGGTCTGCCGATTCGGCCTGCGCCGGCCCGTGCCGGGCGGGGCTGTCCTGCGCGGGGGCATCGCTGGCCTGCGCCGGCCCATGCCGGGCGGGCCCCTCCTGCGCAGGGGTATCGCTGGCCTGTGGCGCGGCCCGCCCGGGGCAGCGCAGGATGGCGACATCCCCGGACATGCTCGCCACCGAGAGCTTGCCCGATCCGCCGCCTAGCGTGCCGGCCACGTTCTTCGCGCTGGGTCCGTCCGCAGAGTCCAGGCCGTCGAAGTCGGTGTGTACGTGGCCGGACAAGGAGCGCAGGCTCACCGTGGCGCTGGTCTGCCCGGGCAGCCGGATCGCAACCTCGCCGGAGACCGTGCCGACCCGCACCTCGCCGGCCGGAGCCAGGTCGACGTCCGCGGTGACCCGGCCGCTGACGGTCTTGGCGTCGAGCCGGCTCAGGTGGCCCTCGGCCAGCGTCAGGTCGCCGGATACCGACTTGAAAGCGATGTCGCCGTCCAGTCCCTGCGCCTCGAGGTTGCCCGAGACCGTGTTGGCGTCCACCGAGCCGGTCAGGCCGTCCAGCATGATTTCCCCGGAGACGCTCTTGAGTGAGGTCCGCGCGGACACCCCGGATACGACCGCGGTCGCGTTGACCACGCCCAACTGCGTCGGGCAGTCCCTCTGGACCGTGATCGTGATGTTCGCCGAATGCCGCTGCGGCCGCAGCCACCCGCGGAGCCCGTCCCAGGTCAGGTCCTCATAGCTGACCGTGAGGATTCCCGCCTCATGCGTCACGAGCAGTGGCGGCCCGGACACCTCGGTCACGTCCAGGCGCGGTCGCTCCGCGGTGGCGAGCACGGCGACCGAACCACCGACGACCCTGACCCGGAGCGCGACGACACCGTCGAAATCCAGGGTGGTGGGAGAGTCGATGGTCCAGCGTGGCATCACGCGAATCCTTCCGTGGCACGCACCGGACGCCGGCCGGGCATCAGCCCGGTCCGCGGCGGCACCAAACATACGATATATCGCGTTTGCGGGAAGTCAACCTTCAGCACGATCGTGCCATCCGTTACTCGTCGTCGCTGACCACGGCCAGCCAGCCGGCCAGCCGGTCGACGGCGGTCTCGGACTCGGGATTGAGGTCAACGAACTGCCGGAACCGCTGGGCCAGCCAGGCCAGGCTTACCTGGTCCCCGCCCCGCTGCTCCTCGAGTTCGTCTATGCCGCGATCGGTGAAGTACATCTTCCTTCCGTGCTCGTCTCCAGCGCCCAGCCCTCCCGGCCCGGGCCTGCGGCAACACGAAAACCTCAGGCCCGGATTACAGGCTACGCGGCGCCCGAACCGGGCGGCGGGGCGGGCTGCAGGGCCGCCTCGACCAGGGCCCGGTGCTCGCTGGCATGCATGGTGGCCGAGCCACCGGCGGGCGCGGAGCTCGGCGGCAGCGAGGCCCGGCTGACCGGCCGGCCGAGATGCGCGGGCAGCTTCAGCGCCATCCGCGGCCAGGCTCCCATGTTGGCCGGCTCCTCCTGGACCCAGACGATCTGCTCGGCGGCCGGGTACCTGGCCAGTTCGGCCTGCAGTTCGGCCAGCGGCAGCGGGTAGAGCCGCTCCACCCGGATGATCGCCGTGTCCGGGTCGGTGCCGGTCTCCGCGGCCAGCGTGCGCCGCCGTTCGGCCAGATCGTAGTAGACCTTGCCCGTGCACAGCAGTACCCGGCGCACGCCGCGCGCCGCCGTCCCGTTGGCCGTCTGGCGGTCCGCGATCACCGGCAGGAAGGACCCGCTGGTGAAGTCGGCCACCGCCGATGTGGCGGCCTTCAGCCTGAGCATGGACTTGGGCGTGAAGACGATCAGCGGCTTGCGCCGGCCGGACAGTGCCTGCCAGCGCAGCAGGTGGAAGTAGTTGGCGGGTGTGGTCGGCATGGCCACGGTCATGTTGTCCTGGGCGCAGAGGCTGAGGAAGCGCTCGATCCGCGCCGAGGAGTGATCGGGCCCCTGCCCCTCGTACCCGTGCGGCAGCAGCAGGACCAGGCCGCAGCGCTGTCCCCACTTCTGCTCGCCGGAACTGATGAACTCGTCGACGATCGACTGCGCGCCGTTGACGAAGTCGCCGAACTGGGCCTCCCAGCAGACCAGCGTGTCCGGCCGCACGACCGAGTACCCGTACTCGAAGCCGACGGCCGCGAACTCCGACAGCAGCGAGTCATGGGCGTAGAACTTCGCACTGCCCGAGTTGAAGTGGCGCAGCGGCGTGTACTCCCGGCCGGTCACCCTGTCCACCAGTACCGCGTGGCGCTGGCCGAACGTACCGCGGCGGCTGTCCTGACCGACCAGGCGGACGGCCCGGCTGTCCATCAGCGTCGAGCCGAACGCGAGCAGCTCGCCGGTGGCCCAGTCGATGGCGTCCTCGTTGACCATCGTGGCCCGGCGCTGCAGCAATGGCTGGAGCCGCGGATGCACGGTGAAGCCTGGAGGCAGGTTCAGCTGGGTGTCGATGACCTGCTTGATGGCCTCCTCGGTGATCGCCGTCGGCACGGCGCCGTGGTTGACCGGCTCCTCCGCTTCCGGCTCCGGCTTTACCACCGCGCCCGGCTGGGTGGGCCGGTCGGCGACCTCCCGCGTCTCGGTGAAGACCCGCTCGAGCTGCTGCTGGTAGTCGCGCAGCGCGTGCTCGGCCTCTTCCATCGTGATGTCGCCCCGCCCGATCAGCGCCTCGGTGTAGAGCTTGCGGATGGACCGCTTGGCGTCGATCAGGTCGTACATCAGCGGCTGGGTGAACGACGGGTTGTCCGCCTCGTTGTGGCCGCGCCGCCGGTAGCACACCAGGTCGATGACCACGTCCTTCTTGAACGTCTGCCGGTAGGCGAAGGCCAGCCTGCCCACCCGCACGACCGCCTCGGGGTCGTCGCCGTTCACGTGGAAGATTGGTGCCTGGATCATCCGGGCGACGTCCGTGCTGTACACGCTGGACCTGGAATACTCCGGCGCGGTGGTGAAGCCGACCTGATTGTTGACCACAATGTGCACGGTGCCGCCGGTCCGGTAGCCGCGCAGCTGGGACAGGTTGAGCGTCTCCGCGACCACCCCCTGGCCGGCGAAGGCGGCGTCGCCGTGGAGGAGCACCGGCAGCACCGTGAAGCCGGGCTCGCCCTTGTCGATCAGGTCCTGCTTCGCCCGGACCACGCCCTCCAGCACCGGATCGACCGCCTCCAGGTGACTGGGGTTGGCGACCAGTGAGGTACGGATCGATGACCCGTCGGAGGCCACGAAATCGCCGTCGGCGCCGAGGTGGTACTTCACGTCACCGGATCCGTGCATGCTCCGCGGGTCCAGGTTCCCCTCGAACTCGCCGAAGATCTGCGCGTACGACTTGCCGACGATGTTGGCCAGCACGTTCAGCCGGCCGCGGTGCGCCATGCCGAGCACAGCCTCGTCCAGCTGCTGCGTGGCGGCCTCGGTCAGCACGGCATCGAGCAGCGGGATGAGCGACTCGGCGCCCTCGAGTGAGAACCTGCGCTGCCCGACGAACTTGGTCTGCAGGAACATCTCGAACGCCTCGGCCACATTGAGCCGGCTCAGGATGCGGATCTGCTCATCGTGTCCTGGCGGGTCGTGCGGCCGCTCGACGAGCGCCTGGATCCAGGCCCTCTCGTCGGGTTCCTGGATGTGCATGTACTCGATGCCTACCGTGCGGCAGTACGAGTTGCGTAGCACGCCGAGGATCTCCCGCAGCTTCATCAGCGGCTTGCCGCCGAAGCCGCCGGTGGCGAACTCGCGCTCGAGATCCCAGAGGGTGAGGCCGTGCTGGTTGATGTCCAGGTCGGGATGCTTGCGCTGCTTGTACTCCAGCGGGTCGGTGTCGGCCATCAGGTGCCCGCGCACCCGGTACGCGTGGATCAGCTCCTGCACCCGGGCCGGCCTGCTGATGTCATCCTCATGACCCGCCGGCAGGTCGCGCACCCAGCGGACCGGCTCGTAAGGGATGCGCAGCGCGCGGAACACCTCTTCGTAGAAGCCATCCCCGCCGAGCAGCAGCTCGTGGATCTGCCGCAGGAAATCGCCCGACTGCGCGCCCTGGATGATCCGGTGATCGTAGGTCGAGGTGAGCGTGACCTGCTTGCTGACCGCCAGTCTGGCCAGCGTCTCGTCGGACGCGCCCTGGAAGGCGGCGGGGTACTCCATCGCCCCGACGCCGATGATGCATCCCTGGCCGGCCATGAGCCGGGGCACGGAATGAACGGTTCCGATCGTGCCCGGGTTCGTCAGGCTGATCGTCACGCCCGCGAAGTCGTCCACCTCCAGCTTCCCGGCCCGGGCCCGGCGGATCAGGTCCTCATACGCCAGCCAGAACTTCCGGAAGTCCAGCGTCTCGGCGGCCTTGATGCCGGGCACGAGAAGCTGCCGCGTGCCGTCGGCCTTGCGGTAGTCGATAGCCAGGCCGAAGTTGACGTGGGCCGGGGTGATGAGCGTCGGCTTACCATCCACCTCGGCGTACGAGTTGTTCATCTCGGGCTGCGCGGCGAGCGCCTTGACCACCGCGAAGCCGATCAGGTGGGTGAACGAGACCTTGCCGCCGCGGCCGCGGCCCAGGTGGTTGTTGATCACGATGCGGTTGTCGATGAGCAGCTTGGCGGGCACCGACCGCACGCTCGTCGCCGTGGGCACGGCCAGGCTGGCCGTCATGTTGGTCGCCGTCCGCGCGCCGGCACCGCGAAGCCGGGTCTGTTCGGCGTCCGGGGCGGTCCGCGGGCCATCGGTCGGCGCTGGTCCGGTGGGCGCTGGCCTGCGGCTCGCTGCCGGTCCGCTCTCCGCCGGTCCGCTCACCGTTGGCGGCGGGCCGGCCGGGACCGGCGCAGGCGCGGGCGCGGGCGCCGCGACCGGGGCCGCCGTGGCGGCCTGCTCGGTAGTCACGCTCCGCGGCCCGGTCACCGTCTCGGGTCCGGCGCCCGTCGCCGGTCCGGTGGCTGTCGCGGGGCCAGCGGCCGTCCCGGGCCCAGCCGGGGGCCGCTGGCCTCCGGGCTGCTCCTGCCGGAGGCCGTCCGAGGTCGGATGGTAGTCGGCGAAGAAACTCCACCAGGAGCGGTCCACCGAGGCCGGGTCGATCAGGTACCGCTGGTAGAGCTCATCGACGAGGGCCTCGTTCGGACCGAAGTCGGCGGCCGCGGCCGGCACGGGCTGGTCCGGGCCGTCCCCCTCCGTCTCCCCGGCTGCGCCGTTGGCCTGCTGATCGCCTGCTGACCCGGGAAGGTTCGCGGAGGCCCGCCGCGACTCGGGAGACACTGCGGACATCGCCCACTTCCGCTCGGATACCGGTTATGACCGTCCTCCAGGCTACCTGGCAGCCGCGCGCCCGGTGCCGGTTCGGCCGCCGCCCGCGCGCGGCGCCGGCCGCCCTGGCCAGACGGCCGCGCAGGCTCGCACGTGACCGGTACCATCGGGGCGGCGAGAACGTCTCTCCGGTATCAACGTGCACTCCAAATCGGGCTGAGGGCAGTGGCGAACACGACGGGCAACCTAGGGGGCGCAGAACCGGGGCCCAGTGCGGTGCCCGCCGGCGATTACGGCTACAGCGGCGGCTCCGGGTACGGCCCCGGCTACGGTGACCCGGACGGTGGTGACGGCTACCGGTACGAGCCGCCCGGATACGCCGACGCGCCCAGCCCTGACCCCGCGCCAGGCCAGGAAGTTCCGGTGCCGCCCGTGGTCGCCGGCACTCCGGCGCTGAGCGGATTCCCCGGCGGTCCCGGCCTCGCGTCGGCCGCCGCTCCTGCGGACGCCGCGGCCACGACGGCCCGCGAGACCCTCGGCCTGGGCAGCGCTTCGATCTGGCAGCGCGCTCAGCGCGCCTGGCGCGAGGCGGGGGCCGAATGGCAGCAGACGGCCGCCGACTGGGAGCCCGCCGAGGCCGGATGGGAGCGTGTCCAGGGCGAGCCGCCCGGCAAGAACCGCGGCGCGGGCGGCCAGGCCGCGTCGTCCGGGGACGCGGCCCGGGGCAAGCTCCTGCGTCGGCTCTCGGCCAAGTCCCCGGCCAACACCCCGGGCACTGCCATCAGGCTGAAGGGCCGGGCCGTCAAGAGCAGCGCCGTCAGGGGCGGCGTGCCCAGCAGCATGGCCACGTCCCCGGCCGGCCCCTGGCACGTCCGCCGCGGAATGTGGCAGGCCGCCCTCGCCGTGATCGTCATCCTGGTGCTGGTCGTGGTGGGCTTCCTGGTCTTCGACGGGACCGGCGGTGCGTCCGCCGGATCCGCCCGCCCGGCCGCGATCGCGCAGTATCCGCCCGCGCGGCTGGCCGGTGCCGACTTCGGCACCGATCCCGGGCTGCGGGCCCGCGGCATCTTCCAGTCGGTCAGCTCCGTGGCCGCGGCCGGCAGCACCATCGTGGCCGTGGGGTCGATGACCGGGCAGTGGATCCCCAGGGCACAGTTCCTGGTGTCGGCCGACGGCGGGCACGACTGGCGGCTCGCCCCGGTGCGCGGCCCCGGCGGCTCGGTACCCTCGCCCGCCGATCTACCGCTGCTGGTGGCAGGCGCCCGTGGCAGCTGGCTGGCTGTGGGCGACGGAGCGGCCTGGACCAGCCCGGACGGCCAGGCGTGGACGCTGGCCCCCGGGACGGGGATCGCCCCGCTGCGGGCAGCCGACCGGGTGCTGGCGCTGGCCGGCACCGGCCACCGCTTCCTGGCCGTGGGAGAGAATGCCCCCGGCGGCGACCAGGCCAAGGCCACCCCGGTCGCCTGGACGTCCGAGAACGGGCGGCACTGGCGGCGGTTGGCCGCCACCAGCCTGCACCTGGCCGTCCCGGCCCGCGGCCGCGTGCTCCGGCTCACCCAGGTGGCCGCGCATGGCAGCGACGTGATCGTCGAAGGCGAGATCACGACCGCACACGGCCGGGGGAAGCACCTCGTGACCTCGCGGTCCGACGCGGTCTGGCACAGCCGCAACGGCGGCCGGAGCTGGGCGGCCGCGCACCTGCCCGCGGGCCACGGCGCCGCCGGCCAGATCGCCGGCCTGGCCCTGGCCGGCCAGCGATTCGTCGCGATCCGGCCCGGCCGCACCGGGAGGACGGGAAGCGAAGCGCTGGCCTACGTGTCCAGCAGCGGTGCCTACTGGACCCGGGCAGCCACGATCACCGTCGCGAAGAAGGACCACCTCAAGATCACCGCGGTCGGCGGCAGCGACCAGGGCGCGGTCGTGTCCGGGCAGCTCGCCGGGGGTGCCAGGGTGGCATGGGTAAGTACCAATGGCCGGGCATGGCGGCATGTCGCGGGCCTGGGCAGCTCCGCGCAGACGCTGGCGGGCGTCACGGTGACCGCTGGCCAGACCGTGGTCGCGGCCGGGGCTACCGCGCACACCGCCGACGGCCAGCAGCCGTACCTGGTCCTGGCCGGCCGTCAGGCCAGCGCCGTCAACTTCGCCGCCATCGCCGGGGCAGCCGGCCCGGCGCTCCGGGTCAGCAGCATCGCGACGGCCGGCCGCACCCGGGTGGCCGTCGGCAACGCGAACGGGTACCCCGCCATCTGGTCGGCCTCCGGCGCGGGCCGCTGGCGGCGGGTCAGCGCCGCCGCCCTGACCCGCCCTGGCCTCGGCACCCTGGCCGGAGTGGTGCACGGCCGGACAGGCTGGCTCGCGGTCGGCGCGGTCACCGCCGGGCCGTCCAGCCGTCCCGTCGTCGTCACCTCGGCCGGCCGGGCAGGCTGGCAGGCGGCGGACGGCGAACCCGCCTTCGGCGGCGAGGGGATCACGCTCAGCCAGGCCGCGGCCGGCCGGTCCGGGAACGTCATCGTGGGCCGGCAGGTCATCCCCGCGCGGACGGTGACGAAGACGACGATCGTGCACCGGCGCAAGCACGTGTCGAAACACGTCATCCCGTCCCGGGTCGTCGCGGCGGCCTGGTGGTCGGCCGGGCTCTCCGGCTGGGCCAGGGGAACCGGCGTCGGCGCCACCGACCTGGACGGTCCGGGGGCCAGGCAGATGGACGCCGTCACCGCGGCCGTGAGCGGGTACGTCGCGGTCGGCTCGCTCGGTCACGCGCCGGCGGTCTGGACCTCCGCAGACGGCAGGCGGTGGGCCCTGACCGCGCTGCCGCCCCCGCCGGGCGCGCGCGGGGGGGTGCTACAGCAGGTCGCCGCGCAGGGCCGGGTGATCGTGGCGACGGGTAACGAGACCACCGCGGCCGGGACCGCGGCGTTCGCCGTCTACTCCACGGACGGCGGCAGTAGTTGGCAGCAGACGCCGCTGAGCCCGCC
>DASXLW010000032.1:0-5426 GCA_036496025.1 Streptosporangiaceae bacterium | reverse complement strand
GCGGCCTCGCCGCGGCTGCTCACGCTGAGCTTGGTCAGGATGTTCGACACGTGCACGCTGGCGGTCTTGGCGGAAATGAACGGCTTGGCGGCGATCTCCGGATTCGACCGCCCGGCGGCGACGTAGCGCAGCACCTCGAATTCCCTGGCGGTGAGGCCGCGATAGCCGCGGTTGCCGGACTCGTCCCGGCTGTCGTCGGCGGCCCTGCCGGTGAGGGCGATCCGGCCATTGCGCGCCAGCAAGCGTATTTCCTCGCTGAGCGGGCGCGCGCCGACCGATTCGGCTAGCTCAGCCGCGCGCCGTAGCCGCCGGGTCGCCTCCCCGCGGTCCCCGGCCGTCAGCGCGGCCTCGGCCGATCGCAGCAGGGCGACGGCCAGGGGATAGGGCTGCCTGAGGCCATCCCAGGCGGAGGCGGCCGCGTCCCAGCGGGCCAGGGCGGCCCGGCCGGCGGCCGGCCCGGCCGGCGCCGTGCCCAGGTCGCTGGCCGCCTCGGCCGTGAACGTGAGATGGCTGGCCCGCTCGACCGGGCCGGAGGCGGACATTTCCGCCGCCAGCGTGCCAAGCCACCCGAGCAGTTCGCCCGCCTGCGCGGCCTGCGTACCGCTCAGGGCCGTACCGGCTGGCCGGGCAGCCACGGCGCAGGCCCGGGCGGCGGCGACGAGCACCGGCCAGGAGTACCTCGGATAGCTCGCGAGCTCAAAGGTGCCGGCCGCGTCCCCGGCCCCCGCCACCGCGTCGGCGATGCTGCCCTGCGCGAGCCGCAACTCGGTCTCGAACTCCACAAGCGGCAGCCAGAACTGCAGGGCCGTCCTGCCGGTGTGCCGTTCGCGGCTGATCGAGGCCCGGGCGGCGACGGCCAGCTCCGCCGCGGCAGCGAAGTCCCCGCGCCGCAGGGTGATCAGGCCGGCCAGCACCCGCAGCCCGCCGCGGGTGGCGGGCGGGGGTGCGAGGGCCAGCGCATGCTCGATCACCTCGGTCGCCTCGTCCCAGCGGCCCAGCGACACCAGCGGCTCGGCCATGTTGACCGCCAGCAGCGCCCCGGTCGCCCGGGGCAGGCCCTGGTCCCGCGCTCCGGCGATGCCAGCCTGCGCCACTCGGGCCGCGTCCTCGTGCCTGCCCATTCCCTCCAGGATGTGGGACTCGCTGACCGCGACCTCCAGCCGCGGCTGGTACCCCCCGGCCTGCGCGGCCGCTGCCCGCGCCCGGGCCAGCAGCTCCAGGGCCGTGGCGTTGTCGGCGGGGTCGTGTCCCGCCCTGTTCAGGGCGAGGTGACACAGCGCGTTAGCCAGCGTCGTGGGGTCCCCGATTTCCTGCGCCAGCGCGAGGGCCTCCTCGCCGGCCGCGCGCGCCTGCAGGCCGGACGGGTCGGGCACGTGCCCGCCCAGGGTCAGCAGCACCCGCGCCCGCACCGCATCATCCCGCCCGGGCGGAACCAGCTCCAGCGCTGCCTTCAGGTCGGCTCCGCCGTCGTCCTGGCCCATGTGGCACTTCAGGTGGCCGCGCGTCTCCAGCAGCACGGCCGCACGCAACGGCTCAGAACGCGCATCCACCTCTTTCAGCGCGGCCGTGGCGTAAGAGATACCGAGCTCGTTCTCTGCCGCGGTCTGCGCGGCCTCGGCCGCCTGCTCCAGGACGGCCAGGTGGCTGGTGCCGATGCGCTGCTCGGTATCCGGCACCGTGTCCCACAGCTCGAGGACCCGGGCGAGCAAGGTGAGCTGCTCGGCCGAGGCGAGTGCGTGCCGGGCATCGGCGGCGGCGTGCCAGGCGCTGATCAACGCCCAGGTGTTGTCGTGTGCGTTGTACCAGTGGTGAGCCTCTTCGATCATCGCCCGGCCCGGTGCGACCAGCCCGGGATCCGCCCGCAGGGCCTCGGCGAATCGAGTGTGCCGGCGGGTGCGCTCGCCGGGCAGCAGGTCGTCATAGACCGCCTCGCGGATGAGAGCGTGCCGGAAGGCGTATCCGTCGCCGCGGACGACCAGCACGTTGGCGGCCACCGCCGGCCGCAGCGCGCGGGCCAGAGCGTCGTCTTCCAGGCCGGTCACCGCGGCCAGCAGCGGGTGCTTGATCTCGGGCCCGGCCGCACTCGCCGCCCGCAAGACGCCCTGGGTTTCCTCGGGGAGCCGGTGCACCGCGGCCAGCAGCAGATCGCGCAGCGACTCGGGCAGTTGCGCGTTCGGCTCGCCGTCACGGCTCAGCAGCTCCTCCATGAACAGCGGGTTGCCCTCAGCGCGCCGGTAGACCTCGTCGGCCACCGACGGCGCCAGTTCGTACCCGAGGATCCGCGCCGCGAGCTCGTCGGCCTGCAGCCGGGCCAGCCGCGGCAGCTCCATCCGCTCTACCCAGCTGAGCCGGCCAAGCTCGGCCAGCAGCGGGCGTACCGGATGGGTGCGGTGCAGGTCATCGGACCTGAAGGTGACGACGATCAGCACCCGGTCCAGCACTTGCTGGCTGCCGACCAGGAATGCCAGCAGGTCGCGGGTCGAACGGTCAGCCCAGTGCGCGTCCTCGATGACCAGCATGACCGGCCGCTCGTCGGCCAAGTGCTCCAGCAGCGCGAGAATCTGCTCGAACAGCCGGGCCCTGGTCACGCTGGCGCCGGTATCTTCCTCCATCACGCCGAACTCCGGCAGCAGCCGGGCCACCTCGCGGGTGGCCTGGCCGGGCAGCAGGCCCGCCACGCCGTCGGCACCCATGTCCCGCACGAGTTCGCGCAGCATCGCGCTGAAGGGCGCGAACGGCAGCCCCTCGGTACCTATGTCGAGGCAGGCGCCGGCCAGCACCCGGGTCCCGGCATCAGCGGCACGCGTGGCGAACTCGGTGGTCAGCCGGGTCTTTCCGATTCCCGCCTCGCCGCCGACGAGCACGGTAGACGGCGCTCCGGCGCGGGCGCGGGCCAGCGCGGCGTCCAGTACGGCCAGGTACTCGCCGCGGCCGACCAGGACCGGGCTGCCCGCACGCCCGTTCATGGCCTACAGCATGCCACCGGAGCGTGACCGGGTAAGGTTCGGCATCGGCGGTGGCCGCCCCGGCGATCAGCCGGCCGGTCGGCCTATCCGAGGGGCGGCGGGGCGGAAATGTCCTGGGGCTGCCCGGCGGCGGCGGCCCACTGAGCGCCGGTTTCCCGGCGGAAGGCGGCGATGGCGGCCTCGACCGTGGGGAAGAAGTGCTGGGGGTCGATCGTGCGAGTGAGCCCGTAGCGTTCGATCTTGCGCCGCACCGGGTCCTTGAGCTCCGCGAATACCAGCGAGATGTGCCGGGCGTTCAGCGTCTCGTCGAGTTCGGAGAGCACGTCCGACGCGGTGGTGTCCACGTCGGTCACCGGCTCGGCCGCGATGAGTATCCAGCGGGGTGGCGGATCGGACCGGGCCAGGCGCCTGACCTCATCGCGGAACGTCTTGGCGTTGGCGAAGAACAGCGGGCCGTCGAACCGGTAGATCACCAGGCCGGCCAGCTGGCTGGCGCCGGGGTAGGAACGGATGTCGTGATAGCCCTCGACCCCCTCCACCTGGCCGAGCACGGTGTCGTAGGGCCGCCACGCGCGACGGAAGACATTGAGGATCGACAGCGCGACGGCGATCGCGATCCCGGGCAGCACACCGAGCAGGGCGACGCCGAGGAAGGCCGTGATCGAGAGGGCGAACTCGGTCTTGCGCTGCCGCCACAGCCGGACCGTGCCCGGGATATCGGCGAGCGAGAGCGACGCTGTGATCACCACCGCGGCCAGCGCGGGCTGCGGCAGGTTACGGAACAGGCCCGGCACCAGCACGATCATGACGATGATCAGGATTGCCCCGACGACCCCGGTCAGCTGGGTCTTGGCCCCCGATCGCTCGGCCACCGCGGTCCGCGACCCGCTGGTGCTGACCGGGAACCCCTGGAACAGGCCCGCGGCCAGGTTCGCGGCCCCGATGCCGACCATCTCCTGGTTGCCGCGGATCTCCTGCCCGGTGCGGGCGGCGAACGCCGATGCGGTGGAGATCGTGTCGGCCAGCGAGACCACGGCGATGCCCAGCGCCCCGCCGAGCAGCGGCCAGAAGTCGGCCGCCCGGATGTGCGGGACCCTGAGCGGCGGGAACCCCCGGGGCAGCACCCCCACGAGGCTGACACCGTGGTCGGCCAGGCTGAACACCGTGGCCGCGGCGATCGCAAGCACCACCATGATCAGCACCGCCGGTATCTTCGGCAGCCAGCGCTGCAGTACCAGGATCAGCGCGATCCCGGCGATGCCGACCGCGGCCGCCGCGGCCACCGTCTCCCCCTTGGCCAGGCCCTCGACGAAGCCGATGATCTCGGCGATCAGGCCCTCGGCGCTGATCTTGAACCCGAAGAGCTTGGGCAGTTGCCCGACCAGGATGGTCAGGGCCAGGCCGTTCATATAGCCGATCATCGTCGGCTTGGAGATGAGGTCGGCGATGAAGCCGAGCTTCGCCACGGCCGCCAGGACCATGATCGCCCCAGTGATGATGGCGAGCATGGACGCCAGCTCGATGGCCCGCGCCTCGTCGCCCTTGGCCGCCACCAGCGGCAGGATCGTCGCGGCGATCATCGGCCCGAGCGAGGAGTCCGGGCCCAGGACCAGGATGCGCGACGGGCCGAAGACGGCGTAGCCGAGCAGGCACAAGATGGACGTGTACAACCCGGTGATCGGCGGCAGGCCCGCCAGTTCCGCGTAGGCCATGCCCTGCGGGACCAGCAGCGTGGTGAGCACCACCCCGGCGACAACGTCCCTGGCGAGCCACTGGCGCTGGTAGGTCGCGATCACCTGGAACCCGGGCACCGAACCGAGGGCGGACATCGCCTTCCTGGGTGGCGACACGTCAGGGGTCAAGGTCCGTAGTCGTTCGGCGGGCGCAGGGCGCGCAGCGAGGCTCCGAAGGAGCGCAGCAGGTCCTGCACCCGCGCGCCCTGCTGTGCGGTGTTGCCCCCCGGGGTGCGCTCGGCACCCATCGCCGAGCGCACGTCGTGCAAGGAGGCGAGCACGTCCTCCACGTCTGCCCGCTCCATCTGCCCCGGCGCGCTCTCCCGCAGCTCGTACAGCAGCTGGTCCAGGTCGTCCGCCCGGCGCTGGATGTCGGGCCAGCGGGCGCTGTCTTCTCTGGGGTCCGACGGCCCGCGGACCTCGGCCATGCTCATCGCGTCATACAGCGCCGAGCCTCTCGCGCGAGCATCGGCTGCCTTCGACCGCCAGCTTCCGCTCATCGCCGAGCGGCGGCCGGAACGGCGGGCGATCAGCACGGTCAGGCCGATGACGACCAGCGCGCCCAGCGCGATCCACAGCCACAGCAGCGAGGTGGTTGACGTCCCGGACTTCGAGGATTTCTTGGGCGTGGCCGACGACGGGGTGGGCGAGGCCGGCGCGGTCACGGTCGACGTGGTCGGCGGCGCCGTCACCGTCGTGGGGGGAGGCGTCGTCGGGGAGACCGGGG
>DASXLW010000031.1:0-7230 GCA_036496025.1 Streptosporangiaceae bacterium | reverse complement strand
GATCAGCATCCTCGGCCTCGCCGCGGCGAGCCTGACGTTCGGTACCGCCTCGCCGACCCTGGCGGCGATGATCGGGATCGGCGTCGGCATCGACTACGCCGTGTTCCTCACCACCAGGTTCCGGCAGCAGATCATCGACGGCGCCGACCCGGTCAAGGCGGCCGGGTTCTGCACGACCACTAGCGGCCGCGCGGTGCTGCTCGCCGCGGGCACGGTCACGGTCGCCATGCTCGGCCTGTACGCCTCCGGCATCGTCTTTGTGGGCCTGCTCGGGCTCGCTGCCGTCTTCGGCGTCGTCACCGCCGCCATCGGGGCCGTCACGCTGGTCCCCGCCCTGCTCGGCCTGGCCGGCCGCCGCATCGACAAGCTCAAGATCAGGAAGGTCCCGGTCGCGGAGACCGGCTCGTCCGGCGACAGCTGGCACAAGTACGCGGCGCTAATCGGCCGGATGCCCTGGCTGTTCCTCCTAGGCGGCCTCGCCCTGCTGTGCGTGCTCGCCATCCCGCTGCTTTCCATCCAGACCGGGCACGTCAGCGACGGCGCCGACCCGACCAGCTACACCGACAAGCAGGCCTACGACCTGATCAGCGAGGGGTTCGGCCCCGGCTACAACGGCCCGTTCACCATCGTTGTCGACACCGGTTCGAACGCCTCCGCGCAAACCTCGCTCGCCGCCAGCCTGCAGTCGGCGCTGGCCGGCACCAGCGGCGTCGCCACGGCCACGCCGCTGTCCCCCACACCGGACGGCGTGCTGCTCACCGGGACCGTCATCCCGACCACCGGCCCGCAAGACCAGGCGACCACCAACCTGTACAACACCCTCGTCGACACCACGCTGCCCAACGCGCTCAAGGGCACGGGCTTCCAGGGGTACGTCACCGGGCAGCAGGCCCTGCAGATCCAGTTCGACCAGCAGGTCACCGACCAGCTCCCGATCATCATCGGGGTAGTCGTCGCGGTCGCGTTCCTGCTGATCATGACCGCCTTCCGCAGCCTGCTGCTGGCGCTCAAGGCCGCGGTGCTCAACCTGTTCAGCATCGCCGCCGCCTACGGCATCGTGGTCGCCGTCTTCCAGTGGGGCTGGGGCCGCAGCGTGCTCGGCGTCAGCGAGGACGTGCCCATCGAGGCCTACGTGCCGATGATCATGTTCGCCATCGTCTTCGGGCTGTCCATGGACTACGAGGTGTTCCTGCTCTCCCGGGTCCAGGAGGTGTGGGACAGGACCCACGACCATCACTTCGCTGTCGCCAGCGGCCTGTCGAGCACCGGCCGGGTGATCAGCTGCGCCGCGCTGATCATGATCGCGGTGTTCCTCTCCTTCGTCACCTCGTCCCAGGTGGTGATCAAGCAGCTGTCCATCGGGCTCTCGGCCAGCATCCTCATCGACGCCACCGTCGTCCGGCTGCTGCTCGTCCCCGCGGTCATGTACCTGTTCGGCACCAGCTCCTGGTGGATACCGCGCTGGCTCGACCGGATCCTCCCCCGCATCAACGTGGAGGGCATCCCCGAGGCTCCCGCGCGGGCCCCGATAAACAAATCAAGCGGATAGCGCGAGGCGGGGGCAGTACCCCGGCGGCCCGCGCGGCGAGCATCCCGCCCGTGGTCGTCACCAGGGTCTACCGGGAGAACACGATCCGGTCCCCCCTCAGCCGCGGCGCGGAGTTTTCGCCCACGCGGATGATGACGTTGCAGAGCCAGGAAGAACGTCTCGCCGTCTCAACGTTCTCCAGGCAGGGACGACAGAGTTAGCCAGGCGGCGAGCTGACGGACCTCGGTGGCCTGGCAGCGGAAGCCGATGTAACCGTCAGGGCGGACAGCGATCAGGCCGCGGCCGGGAACGCTGGTGAGGCGGTGAACGTGCACGGGCCGGCCCGGTGGCAGCGGGCCGGGCTGGTCCGCGTCGCGGTCCAGCAGGATGTGCACCCCGGGCCGGGCAAGCAGGTCGTGCAGCCGGATGCTGCGCCCGGCTGAGGTCACCAGCTGGTCGGGCAGCCGCTCCCCGGCGCGGGGCCCCCTGTGCCGGCGTGGTGTTCCCTCCACCGACAGCGGGCTGTCGCGGTAGCTTACCCGCAGCTGTGAAACCAGCCGGATCCCTGCGGCGACCAGGCGGCGGCGTCCGGTCAGCACGGGCACGACGGGGGCGGCGAGCGGCGCGAGGCGCCCGCGGATCGCGGACGCGACGGGCCCCGGGCCGGCTTCGGCCCAGAACACCAGGTTCGTCATCGCCGCGACCTGACGCGCCACCGGCCGGCGTTCGGCGTCGTAGGAGTCCAGCAGCGGCCCGCTGCCCGGCCCGGCCGCCGCGAACGCGAGCTTCCAGCCGAGATTGGCCGCGTCCTGGACAGCGGCGTTCATCCCCTGGCCGGTGGCCGGGGAGTAGGCATGGGCGGCGTCCCCGGCCAGGAACAGCCGGCCCCGGCGGAACCGGCTGGCCACGCGGCGCTGCACCGTGATGCGCGAGGACCAGGCGAGATCGGTGATCTGCGCGCCGAAATTGGCCTCGTCCATCAGCGCCTGCAGCTCAGCGGCAGCGACCGGGGGCCCGGGCTGCCCGGGCGGCAGCCCGGGCCCGGCGGCGGGCCGGGTCGCGAGCAGCCGCCAGGGTGCCTGCTCGCCGAGGCGGAACGCGAACAGCAGGCCCCGCTGCCCGGCTACGACCCGGGCGGCGCCTTCGGCAAGATCGCCGTCCAGCTCGGCGTCGGCCAGGATGACCTCAACCGGGTACCGGCGCCCGGGCCAGCCGATGCCGGCCTGGGCGCGCACCGTGCTGGCCGGGCCGTCGCAGCCGGCCACGAAGCCGAACAGGGCCTGCTCGCGGCCGGCCGGCGAGCGCAGGATGGCCTGCACGCACTCGGGACCGTCACGAACCTCGGCTAGCTCGGTGCCGCGCTCTACCCCGATCCCGCGGTCGGCCAGGGCCTCGGTAAGCACCTGCTCCACGTCCATCTGCCGGGTCAGCGACAGGTGCGGGAAGGCAGTGTCCGGCAAGGCAAGTTCGGCCAGCATTACCCGGATCACTCGCGAGCCGAGCCGCAGGTCCACCTTGGGCGCGCTGTCCGCTCGGGCCAGCAGCGCCTGCGTCACCCCGAGCGGGCGCAGCACCTCAAGCGTGCGGGAATGCAGGATCAGCGCACGGGAGGGCCGCAGGGCCTCCGGCCTCCGGTCGATGACCCGGACAACGGCACCGTGGTCATGGGCCTGCAAGGCGAGGGCCAGCCCGGCCGGGCCAGCGCCGGCCACCAGGATGTCCGCCCGCTGTTTCACGCGGCCTCGGCCAGGCGCCACCAGGCTGCCGCGTCCGCCGCAGCGCCGGCCAGCACGCCCGGCTGCTCCAGCAGCACGTCACGGCGCAGTCCGGGCAGCACCACGTAGTGGATCGATCCTCGCACCGACACCAGCGCGAGTACCCGCCACAGCGCCCTGGCATAGTTCTCGGCCAGCCGCGGCCCGTCCCACTCATACACGCCCCGGTACCGGCCGCGCTCGTCGTGGGCCAGCCACAGCTTGGATGCGAAGCCAGGAAAGCCGGCGAACAGCGGGGTATTGAGCATGCTCTCCAGGCGGAAAGCCGCGTGCCCGCGGCCGCGCACGGCCCGCAGCCGGAACTCCACGACAAGCACGCACGGGTCCAGCGTCGGGCCCCGGTCCACGACTGTCTCCCGGTACACCCGCGCCGAGGTGCCGTCGGTAAAGCGCAGCCGCATCCCCACCCGGCCCCTGGGCAGGTGAATCCGGCGCTGTCCGAGCAGGCGCATAACCTCCGCGAAACAGCCAGCCACCGCCCGCAGCGCCGCCGGATAAGCAAGCGGCGGCCGCTCAGCCACGACATTCCCCCAGCCAGGCGGCCGGATCGAACCGTCCATTGCCCCCACCTCACAAGCCAGTACTCGGCGGTGACCAGCCGGGCGCGCCCATGGCCGCCTTCTGCCGAGCCATATGCCAGCGCTCGCCACCAAGGCCGGGACCCGGCGGTGCCGTGTTCTTTACCTTAATGATCAGCACGTGGCTGCCTGCGGGCGAGGACCGTCTGGCCTGGAAGTGACCCGACCTCGGTCATCTCTTTGGTGATGCCGCCGCGCGTGACACCGGCCGGAAGGTCCCGGCGGGATGGACCTCGGTCTGGAGACCGGCGCGAAAGGACCGCTGACGGTGGCTCTGTCTGCTATCACGGAGCGTAACGGCCCGACGCGCCGGGCCGTTAGCAGGCAGATGTCGTCATGCCTGGTGGCACCAACGAGGGCGGCCTGGACGGCGGCGCACGTTTGCTCGGCCGAGCCCGGGCCGGAGCGCTGCAGCGCCTCCGCGAGGGCCGCGAGGCCTTCAGCGATGTCATGCCGCCGGTCCTCGATGAGCCCGTCGGTGTAGCAAAGCAGGCTCGCGCCCGGCGCGAGCCGCCGGTGGCCGGCGGTGAAGCTGGCGGTGGTGCTGGCGCCCAGCATGGTGCCCGTTGTGTCGTCGAGGTACTCGGCCTGGCCGGCGCCGACGGCGATGATCGGCGGGGGGTGCCCGGCGTTGGCGTAGGTGAGGTAGCCGGTGGCCGGGTCGAGCACGATGTAGACGACGCTGGCAAGCGCGTCCGGGAGCAGCTGGGCCACCGCGGCGTTGGTCCGCTGCAGCGTGTAGGCGGGGCCCGGGCTGTCGATCGCGTACGCGCGGAGCAGCCCGCGGACCTGACCCATGGTCGACGCCGAGGCGATGTTGTGGCCCGCCACGTCGCCGGTCACCAGCCCGACCCGGCCGCGGGCGAGGGGGAACGCGTCGTACCAGTCGCCGCCGACGGCTGCTCCCTCGGTGGCGGGCAGGTAGCGTACCGCGAGGTCCAGTCCAGGGATCTGGGGGAGGGCGTCAGGCAGGAGGGAGCGTTGCAGCGTTTCCGCGATGGCGTGCTCGCGGGTGAAGGTGTCCGCGTTGGCCAGCCCCACCCCTAGCCGGCGGCCGAGTTCCTCGACCATCGAGACGTCCGCCGCGGTGAATGGCGGACGCCCGGCGCCGCGGCTCAGCGCGATGACGCCGTGCGGGCCTTGCCCGGCCAGCAGCGGCGTGGCGATCGAGCTGCGCGGGTGCAAGAGCTTCACAGTGTTGATCGCATCGGGCTCGGCCGCGGACCAGGCCGACATCTCGCTGGTGACGTCACGCGCCAACTGGGTGACGCCGGTGCTGTAGGCACGCTGGGCGAGCAGCGGGCCAGCCGCGGAAATCGGCTGCCTGCGCAGGCCGGCGAGCAGCTTCGCCTGGGCTGGTTCGGCGTGGCCGAGTGCGCTGGCGAGCAGCATCCCGTCCCCGGACGGGAGGAACACCACGCAGTAGTCGGCCAGGATCGGGACTACCAGCTGGACAATCTGGTCGAGGAGCTCATCCCGGTCCCGGGTGGCGGCGACAAGCGCCCCGGCCCGCATGAGAAAAGCCAGCCGTTCCCGCGCGCTGTCCGCCTCGGCCCGCGCGGCGCGGGTGCCGGCCAGCAGTTCGGCTCGTTCCCGCTCCGCCCGCTGGCGGGATGACAGGTCAACGACGAATGATGTCCAGCGCAGCGGGCTGCGGTCGAGCACCGCCGACCCGATCAGCACCGGCACCCGGTGCCCTTCCCGGTGCACGTACTCCTTCTCGAACGGCTGGCACGCCCCGGTCCGCAGCAGTTGCTCCCTGGCCTTGGCTTCGGCGCCGCCCCACCCCGGCGGGGTAATCCTCCGCCAGTCAACACGGCCGGCCTCAAGGTCGTCCCTGCTGTAACCGATGATGGCGAGGTACGCGTCGTTGGCCTCGTGGACCCGGTCGTCGCCGGCGACCACCACGCCGAGCACGTTGGCGTCCCGCAGCCGTCCGAGCAGGGCGGTGCTCTGCCGCAGCGCCGCCTCGGTCCGGCGCTGCTCGGTCAGGTCGGTGAAGATCGCGTACGCCCGGCTGGGCCGGCCCCGGTCATCCCGCGCGTCAGGCACCGCGGTGACCCGCACCCAGCGCAGCTCGCCGGTCCGCCCGTGCCTGACGCCGGCCATCACGCCGCTGACGATCTCACCCGTCCGCAGCGCTACCCGTACCGGCAGTTCCTCCGCCCGGAACGGCGAGCCGTCCTCACGCACCGCCTGGCCTTCCGGCACCACCGGCCATGACGTCACCGCGGCCAGGTCTACGCCCAAGATCTCGCTGGCCGCCGGGTTCACCCCGATGATGGACCCGTCGACGTCGTAGTGGACGACGCCTTGCGGCATGGTCATAAACAGCGTCCGGTACCGCTCCTGCGACGCGGCACCCCGGGCCAGCCGGCCCGGCTGGCCCGTATCCCGACGTGAGACCGGAGTCACGATCTGCGCACCCCCCGGTGCCATGAAGCCGCTCCCCGCGAGCACGGCTCTTCCATTCCCCGTTTACGCTGCTCAGAGAGACCTTACCGGGTCAATGCCGAGCGGCGCTCCGCGCTGCGGTTAACCGGCGCCAATGGCAAAGCCGCGCCTTGCCCTATCCGACCTGGGCGGTCCGGCCGGCCCAGAAAGGCGCGCGCAGCTGGCGCTTGAGGACCTTGCCCGACCCGGTGCGCGGCAGTTCGCCGGTGAAGTCCACCGACCGCGGCACCTTGTAGCCGGCCAGGTTCTCGCGCGCGAATGCCGTAACCTCCTCGGCGGCCAGCGCCGATCCCGGCGACCGCACCACCGTCGCGTGGACGACTTCCCCCCATTCCTCCGACGGGATCCCGAACACGGCGACATCGTAGATCTCGGGATGCCGGTCAAGCACCGCCTCGATCTCGGCGGGATAGATGTTCATACCGCCGGAGATGATCATGTCGGTCTTGCGATCACAGATGTACAGGTAACCCTCGTCGTCCCAGTACCCGATGTCCCCGACCGTATGGAAGTCGCCGCGGCTGCTGGCCTCATAGCTGGCGTCGTTCTTGTAGTAGGTATCGAAAACGCCCTTGGACCGCACGAACACCTCACCCGGATGGCCCGGTCCGGTACCGGTGACCTCGTCACCGTCGTCGCTGAACAGCTTGATCTCGATGCCGGGGGCCGGCCTGCCGCACGACCCCGGCTTGCGTATCTGATCCTGCGGCAACAGCACCGTATCGACGCCCAGCTCGGTCGACCCGTAAATCTCGAATAGCGACCCGGGCGGGAAGTCCGCCACGTACTTCTGCTTGAGCGTGTAGCTCCATGGTGCCGCGTTAGCGATCATGACGCGCATGGAGGAGCGGTCGTAGCGGTCCTTGACCTCCGCGGGCAGCGCGCAGATGATCCG
>DASXLW010000030.1:0-5316 GCA_036496025.1 Streptosporangiaceae bacterium | reverse complement strand
TCTCATGAACGTGATCGTCAACGGCGAGGCCAAAGCGGTTCCCGCGAACGAGACCCTCGCCGACCTGATCGCGCGGCACACGAACGCACACTCCGGCGTGGCCGTCGCGGTGAACGGTGAAGTGGTGCCGCGCACCGCGTGGCCGCAACACGAACTCGCCGAGGGTGCCCAAGTAGAGATACTCACCGCGGTCCAGGGAGGCTGAGCGAGATGACGGAACCCTTCAAGATCGCCGACCGGGCCTACGATTCCCGGCTGATCATGGGCACCGGCGGCGCGCCGAGCCTGGAGATCCTGCGCGAGGCGCTGATCGCCTCCGGCACCCGGCTGACGACCGTGGCCATGCGCCGCGTCGCCGCCGGGACCCGCGGCTCGATCCTGGACCTGCTGGCCGAGCTCAACGCGGCCGGGACCACGATCGTGGCGGTGACCCACGATCAGCTGGTCGCCGACCGGATGCGCCGTCAGGTCCGGATGCTGGACGGCCGGATCGTCTGCGACACCGCCGCCGGCCCGGCGCCGCCGCTCGCCGGGCGCCGCAGGCCGGATGAGCCGGGCGAGCGGCTGCCCGGCCGGCCCCACCCGGGGGAAGGCAAAGCGTGATGACCGTGACGACATCGCGGGCCGGAGCCGCAGAGTCGGTGCGAGCGGTCCGCGCCCCGGCGGCGGCCCGGCTGCGGATCTCGGATCTGGCCCGGCTGGCCGCGGTCGGCTTGCGCACCCGCAAGCTGCGTGCGGCGCTGTCCGCGCTGGGCATCGCGATCGGGGTCGCGGCGATCGTGGCGGTGCTGGGCCTGTCGGCGTCGTCGGCCGCCGCGGTGAATTCCGAGATCGCCGCGCTGGGCACCAACCTGCTCACCGTGGCGAGCGGGCAGACCGCCTCCGGCGGCACGGCCGAGCTGCCGTTGGCCGCGCCGGGGATGATCGCCAGGCTGCCCGGCGTCTACCAGGCGCAGTCCACCGGGTCGACGACCGCGGACGCCTATCGCTCGCCGCTTATCCCCAGCATCGACACCAACGCGCTGTCCGTGGATGCCACCACTCTCGGCCTGCCCGCGGCGGCCGAGACCAGCCTGGCGCAGGGCGAGTTCCTCAACTCGGCCACGCAGCACGAGCCGGTGTGCGTGCTCGGCGCCGCCGCCGCGCAGCTTATGGGCGTTGACCGGATCTACCCCGGCGAGCGGATCTGGGTCACACTCACCAACGGCAACGGCAACCCGGCCGGCGGCATGTGGCTGTATCTCGCCGGGATCCTCAAGCCGGACGTGCTGGCCCGGGAGATTGACTCCAGCGTCCTCGTCGGCTTCCCGTTTGCGGAGAAGTACCTGCAGTTCGACGGGCACCCGTCAACCGTCTACGTCAAGGCGACCGACAACCGGGTCAGCGCGGTCCACAACCTGCTCACCGCGCAGGCCAATCCGGAGAACCCCACCGGGGTGAATGTCTCCCAGCCCTCGCAGGCGCTGGTGGCCCAGGCCGATGCCAAGCAGGCGTTCAACACCCTCTTCCTCGGGCTGGGCGCGGTCGCGCTGCTGGTCGGCGCGATCGGCGTGGCCAACATCATGGTCATCGCCGTGCTCGAACGACGCAGCGAGATCGGGCTGCGCCGAGCACTGGGCGCCACCCGCGGCCACATCCGCACCCAGTTCCTCACCGAAGCCGTCCTGCTCGCGCTGATCGGCGGCGTGGTCGGTGTGCTGGCCGGCGCGGCCGCCACGGCGATCTACGCCCATCACAAGGGCTGGGCCACGGTCCTGCCGGCCGACGCCTGGGCCGGCGGCCTGGGGGCCGCCCTGGTGATCGGCGCCCTGGCCGGGCTGCTCCCGGCCATCCGCGCCGCCCGGATGTCCCCCACCCAGGCCCTCTGGACCATATGAGGAACGAGGGTCAGCCGGGCGGTACCGGAGCCGCCGGGCCCGGTCCGGAGCCGAGCGGGTTCGCCGTGATCTTATTCGCCGTCGTATTCGTCGTGGCGGCGGAAGAAGTTGAGCGGATCGTCCGCGGCGCGGGCCTCGTTTCGCCCTCGCGGCGCCCGGTCGAGCCACTGGTACATGCCCCAGAGGCCGTCCAGGCCGCGCGCATAGGCCGAGTAGGTGTGGTAGACGATTCCGTCCTCGAGCGCGAACGCGCTCATGCCCGGGCGCTCGCGGGTGTAGGTCGCCCAGTCGGTGCCCGCCGTCGCGGCCCACGCGTCGAACGGCCCGCGCTCGTCGTCGGTCGGCGACCACACGGCCGACTCGCGGAAGTTGTACTGGAAGACCCCCGCGCGCTGCTGCTCGTCGGTGAGGTGGACGTCGAAGTCATCGTTGAAGTCGCTGCCGTAGGAGGACGCCCAGGGGAAGCTCCAGCCCATCCGCTGCCGGTAGCCGCGCAGCTTCTCAAGCGGAGCACGCGACGCCGCCCAGAGCATCACGTCGTGGTTGGCCAGGTGAACAGCGAAGCCGCTGAAGCCGTCCGCGATCGCCGAGCAGGCAGGACACCCCGCGCTGAAGTCGGGCCCGAACATGAAGTGGTAGACGAGCAGCTGGGAGCGCCCCCGGAACAGGTCGGCGAGCGACGCTGGCCCATCGTCGGTGTCGAACCGGTAATCCTTGTCGATCCGCACCCAGGGCAGCTCCTGGCGCTGCCGCGCCAGTGCGTCGCTGCGCCGGGTCAGCTCCGTCTCGGCCCGGAGCAGCTCCAGCCGGGCGCCCAGCCATTCCTCACGTGTCCCGGTCTTGTGACTGGTCATTGGTTATCTCCTTTTCTTGTCTCTTCTTTGATGTCGGCACAGCGTGGCCTGGGCCGCGTGTCTTGTGCACGGCTCACATCGGCGGGCTGAGCCCGGGAACCAGGGAGGGCGTGATGACGATCACGACTCCAAGGCCGGCGATGGCCAGCGCGAGCGGCAGGTCGATGGCGGTCTTGGCGGGCAGGAGCTTCTGCGCGACGACGACCGCGGCGATCACCGCCATCCAGGTGATGCTCATGGCGCCCAGCACGACCAGCATCGCCATCAGCCCGGCGCTCGACCCGGCGCAGTAGAGCCCGAACGTGCATCCAGGGCCGGCGGTCTCGCGGCAGCGCCGGCGGCAGTGCCGCTTGAGCGGCGTGACCTCGTAGAGCGCCGCGGCGATCACCACCGCGCCTGCGGCCAGCGTCCCGTGCGGCCGGTACACCCCGTATATAGCCACGCCCGCCAGTGCCCATACGGCCAGGTACGAGCCGACGAACAGCGGCACGGCCCGCATGCCGCGGGCATGAGCACGCCTGAGCACGGCCGGGACGGCGCCCGGCAGCATCATCGCCGCCATCATCGCCGCCCATACGGCGATAAAGGCCCCGAACGACCCGAGCTGGGTCGCGGTCCCCATGTCCATCCCGTTCATCTGCCAGACCGCAATGACCCAGCACGCAGCGGCCAGCCCGAGCGTCCCCGCCAGCGCGGCCGCCGTCGCGGCTGGCGTGGCGGGCGGCACGACCGCAGGCAGCGCAGGGACGCGGGCGTCGCCGGCGCTCGGCAGCGAAGCGTTCAGCGGCTCAACCTTCATCATCGCCTCCTCGTGCAGGTGTTCTCGGGTTCGGTAGGTGGGTTTGGCGGCCCTGCGAACAGGCCGGCTGACGGAGCTCAAGCGCCCCGATCGAGATGATCGGCCAGTGCGCCGAGTGGGCTGTCCCAGTCGCGGGCCAGCGCGGCCAGGAACTGCTGCGCCGCCTGCATCGGCGCCGACCGCAGCCGGTAGCGCACCCGGCGCCGCTCACCTGGCTCGGCCGTCACCAGGCCGGCCTCGGCCAGCAGGGCCAGGTGCTTGGCGATCGCCTGCCGGGTGATCGGCAGCCGGCCGGCCAGGTCCGTGGCCGTGGCCGGCCCCGCTGAGGCCAGCGCGGCCAGGATGGCGCGCCGGCTCGGGTCGGACAGGGCCGTGAAGACCTGCTCGGCGACGGTTTCGCCGTCAGGCGGCATCGAGGTAGGCGGCCAGTTCGCCCAGCTCGGCCGCCCAGCCCTGGGTGTTCGCGTCGTACGCCTTGCCGTAGGCGTCGGGTGGCAGCTGAGCGAATCCGGACTCGACCACCGTCAGCCGGGTGCCCGTGCCGGCCGGCTCGAGCGTGAACTCGACATAGGTGCGCCGCGGGTCATCCTCCGGCAGCCCGTAGATCTGCCAGGTGAATCCGAAGACCGCCGGTTCTTCCACCCGTTCCACCCGCATCTGGACCGTGGCCCCGCTGGCCCACCGCATCGCGGCCGAGCCGCCCGGGCGCAGGTCGATGGCGGCCTCGTCGCCGAACCAGGCGCTCAGCCCCTCGGCTGTGGTCAGCGCGGCCCACACCTTCTCTGGTGGCTGAGCGACCTGCACGGTCCGCTCGATCCGATCGGGAAACGCCATCACGTCCTCCAGTAAATAGCAACCGAACGGTTGCGATAATATGGCAACCACTCGGTTGCGTCAAGACAGAACCCTGGGGCCGTCGGTTCAGCCCCGGCCGCCGGGCCGCGGCGGCCCGGCGCGAACGGCAACTGGCAGTGGGGGCGACATTGTCCGGCGCAGGCCAGGCAGCGAGCCGTTAGGGACCGTCTGCGCTCGGGGGAGCGGCGTTCAGGCGGGCTGCCCAGTCGGCGATGGTCGTGACCTCCGCCTGCCGCGGGAACACCTTGTCCAGCAGAATCTGATGGACGTCCGGATCGGCGTCCAGACAGCCGTCGGACAGGACGGTGAGCCGGTAATCGAGGTCGGCGGCCTGGCGCAGGGTGGACAGCACCACCCCGCTGGTGGCGATGCCCGCCAGCACCAGGTAGTGGATCGCGCGAGCGCGCAGCAGCACCTCAAGATCACTGCCGGTAAACGCGGACACCCGTCGCTTGGTCACCGTCACCTCACCGGGTGCCGGCGCGATGACCGCCGGGATCCGCATGCCGGGGTCGCCGTCGGTGAACCGGCCGGTCCCGGCGACGGCGGAGAAGGCCTTGTTTGTGCTCGCTGACCTCCGGGTAACCGGGACGGAACGCGATGGTCACGTAGGTGACCGCGACACCGGCGCCGCGGGCAGCGGTCGTACCGCGAACAGCCGGAAGCGCAACGCCACCAGGTCGTTATGGCTACTCTGCCCCGTCGCCAGGCCGGCTGCTTCCCGTCGGCCGGCGGCCGAGCAGGCTGATGAGGCACGCGGCCGCGAGAGCGGCCACGAAGCCACTGAAGGTCAATGCTGATGCACGCAGGCCGATGACCTGACTGGCCAGGCCTATTCCGATGATCGGGATGGAAAGCCCCACGTAGAGCACGACGAAGAAGCTGGACGCCACCTCGGCACGGCGGTCGGCCGGGGCCTCGGCGTTGATCG
>DASXLW010000029.1:0-3176 GCA_036496025.1 Streptosporangiaceae bacterium | reverse complement strand
GCTCGACGGCAGCGGCTACCCGCGCGGTCTCGCCGGCGGCGCGATCTCCAGGCTGGCCCGGGTGCTGGCGGCCGCGGACGTGTACGTCTCGATGCGCGAGCCCCGGCCGCACCGGCCCGCGCGGCCGCCCGGGGAGGCGGTCGCGGAGATGCACGCCGAGGTCCGGGCCGGGCGGCTGGACAGCGCCGCCGCCGACGCCGTGCTCGAGGCCGCCGGCCATCGGCAGCCGCGCCGCCGGCAGGCGATCGCCGGCCTGACCGCCCGCGAGGTCGAGGTGCTCATCCTGCTCGCCAGGGGCTTGTCCAACAAGCAGATCGCCGAGCATCTCGTGGTCACGCCGAAGACGGCGGGCAACCACGTGGAGCACATCTACGCCAAGATCGGCGCCTCGAGCCGGACCGCCGCCGCGATGTTCGCGGTGCAGCACGGCCTGCTGCCTGGTCCGCTAGCGGACGAGGACGGGCTTATCAGGGCGCCGTAGCCAGGTTGACCGCCTGGACCTGCTCGGCCAGGTAGTCGGTGACGAGCAGCGTGTCGGTGCGCGGGATCACGGTCATCTCCCTGGGGAAGGCGCCCGCCGGGATCAGGCCGAGAAGCGCTGGCCGGCCGGCCAGGGCGGCGCTGACGTTCACGACGGCCAGGTTCGCTGTCGCCCCTTTCGCGCTGAAGCGGTCCGAGTCCGCGACGACGAGCCGCTGGCCGTTAGCGGACAGCGCCAGTCCCACGGGCGCCTCGCCTACCTGCACTCGCGCCAGCAGCGCATGGCCCGGATCGGTGCGCAGCGCCGCGGCCGAGAAGCCGAGCACGGCGTCGCTCCCCCTGGCGGTCACCCAGACGACCTTTCCGCCCGCTGAGGTGACTACCCGCACCGGGCTGCACCCCGCGGGAACCGTGCCGGCGACCGCATCGGCTGGCCTGGTCTCGGCCTGGCGCAGGTCAATCGCGGTGACCGTGCCGTCGGCCTGGCCCGTGGCGGGCTGCCCGGCCGCCTGGGCTGCCGCGGCACCCCTGCCTGACTCACTGGTGGCGTAGATCCAGCGCCCGTCCGGCGACACGGCCAGCCCCACCGGGGCAGTGCCGAGCGGCACCGTGCCCGCGAAATCGGCCGGGCCGAAGCCGCTGGCGAGCGCCTTGCGCAGGTCGAAGACGGCCAGCGATTCGCTGAGCTCGAGCGTGACGAACGCGAAGCGGTCATCGGGGGACACCGCCACCTCGACAGCTCCCTGCCCGGCCGGGCTCGACAGCGTGCCGAGCACGGCGCCCGCCGCACCGTCCTCGGCCTTGGCCACGTCGATCACCACCGCGCCGCTGCCGTCGGCCACCAGCAGGTAGCGGCCGTCGTTGGTCAGCCGCTCGCCCTGCGGAGTTCCCGGCACGCTCACCTGACGGTCCGCGACTGGGGCCGGGGAGCGGTTGGACAGCACCTCAACCGCGCTGTTCAGCGTGACGAACGACCAGCGCCCGTCGGCGGTCGCCACCACGGAGAAGGGGCTGCCAGGGACCGGCACCGGCGCCTGGGAGACCGCGCCGAGCACCGGCGCGGCCGCCACGGCAGTGTCGCAGGAACTTCCCGCCCGCACCTGGGTGCCTTGTGCGCCGTTCGGCGAGGGGCCCGGGGTCCCGCACCCGCACAGCCCGCACAGCCCGCCGGCCGCGAGCAGCAGCACCAGCCCGGTCCGCCAGCTCATCTTCCGCAGTATGACAGCGAACGAGCGCCCGCACAGCCGTCCGTGCTGCCACCAAGCCCCGTGCCGTCCGCTTAGGGCGGGGCCACAAGGCGGGCATCGGCCGGCGGGAGGTGCTTGTGTGCGGCGGGCCGAGGCATCAGGCTCGTTACTGTGGCAGAGCAGACTGTTTCCCGACCGGCGGACTTCCCGGCACCAGAACCGGGGCTGACGCCGGAGACAATAATCGCCCGCGCCAAGGCGCTGATTCCCGAGATCCGCGCGCAGGCGGACGAGGCCGAACGGATCGGCACGCATACCGCCGAGCTGGATGCCAAGTTCACCGAGGCGGGCTTCTACCGGATCCTGCAGCCTAGGCGTTTCGGCGGCTACTCCTTCGGCATGCACACCTTCTGGCGGGTCATATTCGCCATCGCCGAGGGTGACGCGGGCACGGCCTGGGGACTGTGCCTTGGCGCGCACCACGCGCAGGGCATCGGCGCCTTCTTCCCCGAGGAGGGTCAGATCGAGCTCTTCGGGCCGAACGGTGACTTCAAGTGCCCGCACCGCGCGGCACCGATGGGCACCTCGACCCCGGTCGACGGCGGGTACCTCGTCAACGGCCAGTGGGATTACTGCTCCGGCGTCGGCCACGCCACCCACTTCATGTGCAACACGCTCGTCCCCGGCCGGGAGTCCGAGGGGCTGCTGACGATCTGCACACCGATCGAGAACGTCACCGTCCTCCCGGACTGGGGGAACGGCAGCATCATGGGGATGAACTCCAGCGGGTCCAACAGCGTGCGGGTGGACAACGTGTTCGTCCCCGAGCACTGCACCTGCTCAGGGGACTGGACGCACTTCACCGACAAGCCCGCGCCCGGCATGTACCTGCACGACGACCCGATGTTCTGCGGCCGGATCTACGCGATGTACCACATAGGCCTGGTCATCCCCGTGATCGGCGCGGCCAAGGGCGCGCTGCACGAGTACGAGAACATCCTGCTGACCAAGAAGACCTACTTCGCGCCGCAGGTGCCCCGGTACACGGTCGAGGAGTACCAGCGGCACTACGGGCAGGCGCGGGCGAACATCGACAGCGCGGAGGCCATCATCCTGCAGATCGGCCTGCGGTACACGGAGCTGGCCGAGCGCTGGCACCGCACCGGGGAGCCGTTCACCCGCGAGGACGACGCCGAGATGTACGCGATGGTCCAGGTCGCCGCCCGGCTCGCCTGCCAGGCCACGACCGAACTGTTCGCCGCGTCCTCGTCTTCGGCAGCCAAGCGCGGTACCGCCTTGCAGCGTCATTACCGGGACATGTCCATGTACCTCGGGCACATCTCGGCCAGGCACGACGTCGTCGCCGCCGAGGTCGCGCGGATGCACTTCGGGCTGCCGGACAACCTGTTCTAAGGAGACATAACCCCAATGGCACGACGCGCCACACCGCCGTTCCGCGCCGACCACGTCGGGTCCCTGCTGCGGCCGGCCGCGCTGCACGAGGCGCGG
>DASXLW010000028.1:0-2447 GCA_036496025.1 Streptosporangiaceae bacterium | reverse complement strand
TGCGGTGCCTAGCACCGCGTCGAGGGCTGCGGCCGTGGCCGGGTTCAGGCCACCTGATCCACGCCAGCGGACCCGGCCGGCCCGGTCCACCAGGAACAGCCAGATCGTGCTGCGGTCCTCGATGCCCAGCGGGGCCGTCACCCGGCGGACGTCGGTGTACACCGTCAGGGTGCGCCGCCGTACCACCTCGTCGCCGATCGCCGCCGCCATGCCGCCGTCGATGGCCGGGCGGGCGGGTTCCCACTGCAGCCCGATCGCCGGAAGCTCAACGAAGCGGAGCCCGGGGTCGGCCGCCGCCCGCTGTTCCAGCCAGGGCACCCACGTGTCGACCAGCTTCTGCTGATCACGCCGGAAGGCGATCAGGACGACGTTGCGCTCACCGGGCAGGCCGGCCGGCAGTGTCACCTCGCGCCCGCTAAGGTCACGCGCCGCCAGCTGCGGAAACGACACCCCGCTCATGATCTGAGGGTACGCCGGGACGCCGCTCGCTGGAGTCCGGCGCCTGGGCGGGCCTGGGGACGGCGACCCGGCTGCCCGTCCGGCGCTGGGTACCGCGAGGTCGGTGGGTCCGAGCTTTCGCGGACTCGTGCGGCGGCGGCCAGGCCCGGCGCGGCGCTGGTGACGTCGACTGGCATGACGAGCATGTCCCGTCCCGGCGCCTCTGGAAGCCGGTCTTCGCGGCGAGCCGAGATAGCGACGGTCGCGCCGCGGCATAGCAGTTCGCGTGCCACGGCGACGCCGATTCCGCTGGACCTCCCGGCGGCCCAGGCGGCCTTGCCGGTCAGCGTCATGCCGGGCACCTGGTCATCTGGAGCTGGCTGACCCCGAGGTAGCCGCCGCGGAAGCCGGCCTCGGAGTAGGCCAGGTAGAACTCCCACATGCGGCGGAAGGCCTGGTCGAAGCCCTGGGCGCGGATGTGCGGCCACTGGTCGTGGAAGCGTTCTCGCCACAGCCGCAGGGTCCGGGCGTAGTGCGGCCGCAGCTCGCGCCGCCGCGTCACGCGCAGCGTGGTGTGGCCTGCCAGGACATCGTCGACCGCCCGCAGGGACGGGATGATGCCGCCGGGGAAGATGTGCTTCTGGATCCAGCTGAAGCTGCGCCGGGTGGCGAGGAAGCGGTCGTGGGCCATGGTGATGGCCTGGATGCCGATCTTGCCGCCGGGAGCGAGGAGCCGGTCTAGGGCCGTGAAGTAGGCGGGCCAGTAGGCCTCCCCGACGGCCTCGATCATCTCGACGCTGACGATCGCGTCGTACTCGCCGTCGACCTCGCGGTAGTCCTGCACGCGTACCTCGGCGAGCCCGGAGAGCCCGGCAGTTGTCACCCGCTCGCGGGCCAGCCGCGCCTGCTCGCGGGAGAGGGTGATCGCCGTGACGCGGGCACCGCGCTGCGCGGCGCGGATGGCAAGCGAGCCCCATCCGCACCCGATCTCCAGCACGCGGGTGCCGGCCTGGACGCCCGCGAGGTCCAAGATGCCGTCGATCTTGCGCAGCTGCGCTTCCTCCAGCCCGGTGGCCGCCGCGATCGGGCCGCTGTCGTCGAACCAGGCGCAGGAGTAGCACATCGTCGGGTCCAGGAACGCGGCGAACAGCTCGTTGCTGAGGTCGTAATGGGCCGCGATATTAGCCCGCGAGCCGTCCAGGGTGTTCTCCTGGAGTGGCGGGACGGGCCTGTCGGCCAAGACACGCAGCCGCTGCAGGGGGGCCGGGATCAGCGTGGTCACCCGCGAGGCGAACGGCGTCAGCAGGTCGGCCAGGTCGGTGCCGGAGCCGGGCCGCCAGTCCCCGGCCATGTAGGCATCACCGAACCCGATCTTCGCGTCGCGGCCCAGCCGGGCGAAGAACGCCGCGGGGCGGATGACCTCGAACTCGGGTGACGCCGGCGAGCCCCCGCCGAGCACCCGGCCGTCGGGATAGGTGACGCGGACGGGCACCCGGGCGACGGCACGCTCGAAGATCAGCCGGGCGATGGTGGCGCGGATGGGCGTCTGCGGGCGGGCGGCGAGAGCGGGCCAGCGGATGGAGGTGGAGACGGTCATGTTCAGACCCCTGCCTGTCGGATGTGGTGTGGGTGAGGGCGGACGGGCAGGCCACGAAGCCAGAGCCAGATGCCGTGCATCCGGATCAGGGCCGAGACACGCTGTGTCATCAGGGGCTGGCGGATGATCATCCGGGCCACGGTCCGGCGGGTGGCGGGTTCGGGGCGGCCCCGGAAGGCCGCCGCGAATGCGACGGCGCCCTCGCGGCGCAGCGTCACGATCACGGACACCCGGTCCGGGCTCAGGATGAACCGCAGCCGGTAGGTGCCGCTGACGTCGAAGAACGGGGAGACGTGGAAGTCCTTGCCCGTCACGGCGGTCCCCGCCTGGTCGGGGTGCAGGAGGTAGGCGTGCCGCTCACCGTAGGTGTTGTGGACTTCCGCGACGATGCAGGCGAGCCGGTCGCTGCTGT
>DASXLW010000027.1:0-32748 GCA_036496025.1 Streptosporangiaceae bacterium | reverse complement strand
CTGGAGCGCCGGGGCCGTGAAACGCATGAGTCGCGCGGCGCAGTTGTTACCGGTCCTACATTCATGTGACGCGCGACAGGCCCGGAAGGTTCGGGTTTTCTCCGGCTTTCTACCAGGTCATCGCAGGCTCATCCGGACCCTATTCTGGCGGGATCCGCGGGGGCCCGCGCGCCCTTCTTACGCCAACTTCACCGAACTGCGCCCTAAGGGTTGCGGTTACGTGGCCTGGTTGCGATTACGTGGCCTGCGCGTTGCCCCAGTTCGCGGTCTCCAACGGGGCCTTCGCGTGCGACGGCGGCACGCTGGACGGGGCGATGAACGTGCTTCCGTGCGGGTCGGCCTGCACGGCCTCGTGCAGCGCGCTGCCCGCCACCAGCTGCTTCCAGGACAGGAACCACTGCGTCCAGCCATTGCCCCAGGTCCCGGCGCGCGGGCTGCCGGTGATCGTCACCGGATCCCCGGGCACTTCCATCTTGTAGTACGCCTCGGCCGCGGCCGGAGGCATGTTGACGCAGCCATGGCTCACGTTGGTGAACCCCTGCTCGCCGACCGACCAGTACGCGTCGTGCAGGTAGTCGCCGGACCACGTGATCCGCACCGACCAGGGCACCTCGAGGTTGTAACCGGGGCCGACCATGTCCACCGGGTTCCCCTTGTCGATGGTGAGGTACGTCCCGTTCGGCGTATTGTCGCCGGGCCTGCCGGTGCTGATCGGCCAGTGGTCGATCATGTGGCCGTTCCGGTACAGCTGCATGTGGTGATTCGAGGTGCTGGCCGTCACGATCAGCGACCGGCCGATGCTGAAGGACTGGGTCAGGGTGTGATCGCCGTAAACCCCCGGCGCGCCCTCCACCCCGTTCAGGTGCCCGGTGAAGCTGACCTTGGTGTGCGCGGGCCAGTAGGCACGCGGCCGGAAGTAAAGGCAGGTGGGTGCGACGCCACACCGGTCATCCCAGTACCAGGCGCCGACGACCGGCTTGGACGTGGTGATCTGCAGCGAGCGCTCGATCCCGGCCCGGAACCGTTTCGCGATCGGGTGGTCGAACTGCAGCAGGATCGGCATGCCGACGCCGTAGGTCTGGTGAGATGACTCCAAAATCATGGTCCGGAACGTCCGCGACGGGTTCAGCGTGCGGAACGAGCTGGTCGCGGTCACCGTCTTGCCCGCGCTGTTGGTGGCGGTGGCGGTCACCGTGTACTGCTTGTCGACGCTCAGCGCCCACTGGCTGCGCCAGACAGTGCCGCTGTGGGTGAGCACCCCGGTCACCGGGTCACCGTGCGCGGTGACGGTGACGTGCCCGATCTTGCCGTTCGCGACCCTGACCGTGATGCCCCGGTCCGGGGCGGCGTTCTTGGCGCCGTTGTCCGGGCTGATGGACAATTGGGCGGCAGCGGCTGCGGCGGCGGGCGCGGCCGGCTTATGTTTGCCCGCGGTGCTGGCCGGCTTGCCGCCGCCTGAGCAGGCGGTCGCGGTGAGCAGGATCAGCGTGGCCGCAGCGGCCGGGACGGCCAGCTGCCTGCGCGTTCTGGTGAACCGGCCGTAACGCCCGCGGGCGCGGCCGTTGCTGCTCCGCACGTCGGACCTCCTCAGATCCACCCTGATACCCCGTCGACGACCCGGCGACTCACGACGAGACCGCGTCATCTTGATTACGCCCCGCCATCACGCCACTCCCGGGTGAGTCCGCCGAAGGGGAAACGGATGAAGTGCCTCGTTGGTTGCCCCGCCAGAGTATCCGCAGCGGATTACCCCGATGATCCGACCGGATCAGGGCTATGACCGCGGCCGCCAGCGCGATGCCCACCGCGGTCCACGGCACGTAGTCGCCGAGCCGGTCGTAGGGAGTTCGCGCGGCGGCCGGAGGCAGGGCGAGGCGGACCACATCGATGCCCTCCCGGCCGGGGCCGTACCACGACAGCAGCCTTCCCCGGCTGTCGAAGGCCGCGGAATCGCCGGTCAGCGCGGCCTGGACGACCGGCCGTCCGGTCTCCGCGGCGCGCAGCGCACCCAGGGATGCGTGCTGGGCGAGGGCCCAGGTGTCCTGGAAGGTGGAGTCCGACGTCTGGTAGATGATCACCTGCGCGCCGTGGTCCGTGTCTACCCTGGCCATGTCGGGGAATGCGGACTCGAAGCAGATCAGCACCCCGACGGTGAGCGGGCTCCCGTCGGGCAGGCGCGCGACCAGATTGTGCGCACCGTTGCCGGGGACCGTGTTCACCGGCGCAGCCTTGCTGATCTTGGTCAGCCAGGACAGCTGCTGGCGGAACGGGATGTACTCGCCGAACGGCACCAGCCGGGTCTTGGCATACTCGCCGGCGATCCCGTCCCGGCTGACCAGCACGGCCACCTTGGATTTCTGGTCGGCATGGATCGAGTCCTGGTTCACCAGGATGTCCGCGTGACTCGCCGCCGCCAGGGCCTGGATCTGGTGCAGCAGCGCGGGGTCGTAGTGCAGGTTGTGCGCGACGCTGCTCTCTCCCCACACGATCAGGCCCGGGCGAACCCCGCGCGGACTGCCCGACCGGGCCGCCGCCGCGGTGAGGCGCTGGCTGGCGTTGGCCCTGACCGCCGGGTCCTGCTGGAGGCCGGGCTGCACCAGGGCGATCGTCACCTGCCTGGTCACCGGGGCGGCCGGGGTCAGCGCGAAGGCCACCGGGCCCGCCGCGGCGACGATCGCGATCGCGACCGCGCCCAGGATCCGGGGGGCGGCCGAGCCGGAGACCACCAGGATGACGATGCCGGTGTTCACGGCCACGATCGCGAAACTGACCAGCCACACCCCGCCCACGGCGGCCAGTGCCAGCACCGCGGGATGCTGCCACTGGCTCGCGCCCAGCACCGCCCACGGACCGCCGAGCGCCTGCCAGGACCTGATCCACTCGATGACCAGCCAGTAGCTCGGCAGCACGACCAGCGCGGCCAGGGCGCGCAGCACGCTGACCGGCCGGCGCAGCAGCACCCAGGTCGCGACGGCCACGCCGGTCCACAGCACGCCCACCACGATGGCGATCAGCAGCAGCCCGGGCCCGAGCTCGGGGGCCAGCCAGTACAGGTTGGCCATCAGGAACCCGGCGCCGAACCACCAGCCCCGCACCGCCGCTTCACGAGCGCTCGGCGCGGCGCGCATCAGCAGCAGCCCGGGAACCAGGCCGAACCAGGCCAGGATCTCCAGGTTGGCGTCCGGGAAGGCGAGCGCCGGCAGCGCTCCGGCGAGAAGAGTCAGATACCGAACGGGCTTCGCCAGGCCCCGGAGTATCGCCACACTTCGATTGTCCGCCATCGACCGCGTTGCGGCGAGCCAGGCAGCGCGGGACTGCCACGGCAACCACCGATCTTCACGGCGTCCCCGCCGCTTTTCGCCTGACCACAGGTGGTCGATGGCAGATGGCCGACGCTACTGCGTCGGTGATCGCACATCGATCTTGGCGGTCCCGGCCGCGCGCCGGCCTGCCCGCCGCTCGGCGACAGCGCCTGCCGCGGCCGCGACCAGTGCCAGGATGGTCAGCGCGGTGATCACGTATTCGGGCCATCCGCCCAGCCGTTCGGCCAGGGTCCGGCCGGTCAGCAGCGGAACGCGCGCCTCCAGCACGGCCCGCTGCCAGGTGCCGCTGTGCGCGATCAGGCTGCCGTCGGGTGCGACGATCGCGCTGACGCCGGTGGTGGAGGCGACCACCACGCTCCGGTCGAACTCCACCGCCCGGATCTGGGCCATGGCCAGTTGCTGCAGTGACTCGCCGGTCTGGCCGTCCACCTCGAACGTCGCGTCGTTGGTCTGCACGCTCAGCAGGTTCGCCCCCGCCGTCACCTCGGACCGCACCAGGCCGTCGAAGCCGACCTCGTAGCAGATCACGTCGCCGAGCCGGATCCGGCCTACGCGGAACACCACCGCCCGGCTCCCCGGCGTCAGGTTGACCGGCTGCAAGGTGGTCAGCGAGGTGATGTGCGAGATCAGCCCGCGGAACGGTATGACCTCGCCGAACGGCACGAGCTGGCGCTTGACGTAGACAGTGCTGGGCCCTCGGCCCGGTACCCACAGCTGGCCGACGTTGCGGACCGGGTGGTGCAGGAACTCTCCCACCAGGATGGGCCGGCCGATGGCCCGGACGGCGGCCATGACCTCCTGGTAGATGGCCGGGTACTCGAACGGATCGAGATTGGTGGAGTTCTCCGGCCAGATCACAATGTCGGGTGCGCGCCGGGCGCCGGCCCTGACCTGGGCGGCGAGGCGCTCAGTGGCCGTCGCGTGGTTCTGCGTGATCTGGGTGTCGTTGAACAGCGTGGGCAGGTTCCGCGCGTGCGGCACGTCGCCCTGCACGGCGGCCACGCTCGCGCTCACCGGCCCGGATGTGGTGATCGGCAGGGCCGCTCCGGCCAGCGTCACCCCGGCCGCGCAGGCGAAGCAGGCGGCGGGCAGCACCCGGCGCTCGACGATCAGCCAGGCCAGGCACGCGCCGGCCAGCGCGATCAGGAAGGTCAGCAGCGGCGGCCCGCCTGCCGCCACCCAGCGCAGCGTGGGTGCCTGCGCCTGGCTCATGGCCAGCCTGCCCCAGGGGAAGCCGCCCCACGGCCAGCGGTCGCGCAAGGCCTCGACCGCCACCCACCAGCCCGCCACCGCGACCGGCCACGCGGGCAGCCGCAACAGCAGCCGCTGGCCCACCGCGAGCACCGCGAAGATGAGCGCTTCGCTGATCGCCAGGGCCGCCCACGCGTACCAGGCCACGTTCACCACCCAGGACAGCAGGGGAACGAAGAAGGCCAGGCCGAAGACCGCGCCGACCGCGAACGATCCGCGCAGGCCCTGCTGCCACAGCGCCACTACCAGAAGCGCCGGCCCGACCGCGGCCAGCGGCCAGATCCCGTAGGGCGGGAAGGCGGCCGTCAGCGCCAGCCCGCCGGCCAGCCCGGTCAGCAACGCCCAGCGCAGCCGCAGGCCGCCGGATGCCCCCGGGCCGATGATCTCGTCTGCGGCGCGAGCCGTCGCGCGCGACTCCTGCGCCGTTCCGTCGGCCGGGCCGCCGGTGCCGTCGCCGGGCGCGCGGCGCAGTCGCACCGGGCCTCGGGCCAGGCGCTGTTCTTCCGATTCCCCGCGCATGTCACGTCGACCTTAGCTGCGCTCCCGCCTAGGCACGTTCGGGAGAATGTCGTCGAACGCGCCGTCGGATATTCGCGAGCGACCGCGAGCCGGAATACGAGACGATCAGGGGTGTTGGCCCAGGAGTGGCCGAGCCGGGCAGAGGAGAGGTGACGTGAGTCGGCGGGGCTGGATGCTGTTTGCCGCGATGAGCGTGATCTGGGGGATTCCCTACCTGCTGATCAAGGTGGCCGACGAGGGCGTCTCTGTCCCCGTGCTCGTGTTCGCGCGTACTTCGGTCGCTGCCCTCCTGCTGCTGCCGCTGGCCCTGCGACGTCGGGAGATCCGGGTCCTGCTGCCGTACTGGCGGTGGCTGGTGGTATTCGCGCTCGTCGAGATCGTCGCTCCGTGGCTGCTGCTGTCGAACGCGGAGCGGCACCTGTCCAGTTCCACGACCGGCCTGCTGGTCGCCACCGTCCCGATCATCGGCGTGGTGCTCGCCCGCCTGACCGGCGACGCCGAACGGCTCACCGTGGTCCGGTTGACGGGCCTGCTCATCGGCCTGGGTGGCGTGGCCATGTTGGCCGGGCATCTCACCGGCGGGGGTGCCTGGCCGGTCGTCGAGGTGCTGCTGGTCGCCACCGGTTACGCGATCGGCCCGCTGATCGCCAGCCGGAAGCTGAGCGACTTGCCCGGACTCGGCCTGACCGCGGTGTGCCTGGGCTTTTCCGCCGTGGTCATCGCGCCTGCCGCCGCCCTGACCTTGCCGCACGCGCTTCCGCCCGCGCGGGTGATCGCCTCGCTGGCTGGGCTGGCCGTGATCTGCACGGCACTGGCTTTCGTGCTGTTCTTCAAGCTCATCGCCGAGGTCGGACCGGCCCGGGCCACCGTGATCACCTACGTCAACCCGGCGGTGGCGGTGGCTCTCGGCGTCGCGGTTCTGGGCGAGCCGCTGACGCCGGTGATCCTGCTGTCGTTCGTGCTGATCCTCAGCGGATCGGTGCTGGCGACCCGCGCCGGGCACCGGGCCGCAGCCGGACGCGAGAGCGCCGCGGTGCCGGACGCTACAGCGGGAGCGCCTCCAGGCGAGCCAGCCCGGCATCCATGATTTCGAAGACGTCGGCCTCCGGATCCTCCATGCCTGCGACCAGCGCGGACAGCCCGACGCCGACGACCGCGCCGGCCATGGTCCGGATGGCCGGGTCACCCGGGTCACGTCCCAGCCGCTTGGCCAGCAGCTCTGCGGCCAGTCGCACGGACCGCAGGTACTCATCCAGGGCGCGGGCACGCAACTCAGGCACCGACATCGTCAGGCGGTTCAGCTCGCGGAACTGTTCGAGCTGCCAGGCCGGCGCCTCGGCGAAGGTCTCCCGCATCGCGGCGCGCAGCGCCGCGACCGGGTGCATGTCGGTCGGCAGGGCCTCGAACTTCGCGATCGCGATGGGATCGAAATCGTCCTGCAGGACGACATCTTCCTTGGTGGGGAAGTACCGGAAGAACGTGCTGGGCGAGACCTCGGCGGCCTCCGCGATCTGCTCGACCGTGGTCTCCGCGTAGCCCTGCTCGCGGAACAGCCGGAGCGCGTGCTGCCGGATGGCGGCACGCGTCCTGGCCTTCTTCCGCTCCCGCAGCCCGCACGGTCTGGCGGGATCGGCGACGGACATCTCGCTCACCCTCCCAATTCTGCCTGCTGTGCCTGGTCAACGGCGGCGGCAACGCCGGCGGCCGGCACCGGTGCCTGGACGGGGGCGCCCGCCCGGCGCGGCAGGAAGGCGAGCGCCAGCAGCGCGCTGGCCAGCGCGATCCCCGCGCACGCCCACAGCATGATGTCCAGGCCGTGCACGTACGCGCCGCGCACCATGCTGAGCAGGGATGCTGACCCGAGGGCGTGCGCCACCTGCACGCCGGCGCCGATGCTGCTGCGGACGGCGCTGGCCGCGGCGGCGGGCGCCCCGGCCAGGTGCAGCTGGTTGCGGTACGCGTCGTTGATCACGGTGCCGAGCACAGCCACACCGATGGTGGCCCCGACCTGCCGCATCGCCGTGATAAGCGCGGTGCCCGACCCGCTCCGTTCGGCAGAAAGGGCGCCGATGGCGGCATTCATCGCGGCCGGCATCGCGATCCCGAGCCCGAGGCCGGTCACCGCGAACCAGGCGACGGTGAATCCGGTGCTGCTGCCGGTGCGGGTGAAGGTGCCGATGGCCAGGCCGACCGCCATCACCAGGTACCCGACGGTGACGAGGGCCTTGACGCTGACCGGGGGCGGGATCGTCGAGCCGTCGGGGCCCTTGCGCGGGCTCTGCAGGCGGCTGCCGCCGATCATGCCGATCACCATTCCGCCGATCATCGGCAGCAGGCGCAGGCCGCTGCCCAGCGCGTTGAGTCCCCGGACATCCTGGAAGAACAGCGGCATCGCGAACAGGATCCCGAACAGCGCGAACGAGATCAGCGCGGTCAGGATCGTGCCCCAGGTGAAGCCGGCCGAAGAGAACAGCGACAGGTCGACCAGCGGCTGGCCGCGGCGGCGGGTGATGCGACGCTCCCAGGCCACGAATGCGACGAGCAGCACGACCCCGGCGGCGATCGTGGCCATGCTGGTGGCGTCCCCCCAGCCCTTCTGACCAGCTGTGATAAAGCCGTAGGTCAGCGTGGTCAGGCCGGCTCCGGCGATTACCACGCCCACGAAATCCATCCGCGGCCGGTACTGGCTGCGCGACTCGGGCATCAGGAACGTGACCGCGATCAGGGCCAGCGCCACGACCGGCACGTTGATCAGGAACACCGAGCCCCACCAGAAGTTGTCCAGCAGCCAGCCGCCCAGCAGCGGCCCGACCGGGAAGCTGAGGAACGTGGCCGACGCCATGATCGCGATCGCCTTCGGCCGCTCGTCCGCGGTGAACAGCACGGGAAGTATCGCCAGCGAGAGCGGGAGGATCGCGGCCGCGCCGAGCCCGAGTACCGCGCGGGCTGCGATCAGCTCGCCCGAAGACGTCGCGTACGCGCACGCGGCCGAACTGATGCCGAACAGGACCAGCGCGACCAGCAGCACCTTCTTGCGTCCGAGCCGGTCGCCGAGCAGCCCGGCGGGCAGCACCGCCGCGGCGAGCACGAGGGTGTAGGCGTCGGAGAACCACTGCAGGTCGCTGGTGGAAGCGTGCAGGTCGCGGGCGAGCGTCGGCAGAGCCAGGCTCAGCACGGTCAGGTCCAGCCCAACCACGACCACGCTCGCGGCGATGGCGATAAGCGCCCACCAGCGGCGGGAGTCGGGGCCTGACATGACAGTCACATCCTTTCGGCGGCGGCAACTTTTTGATAGTAGCTATCAAAAGGTGGTTCATGTCAAGTCATTACCGAGATCCGCGCGGATGCCGGCCGGCGCAGTAACGCGGCACCGGCGTTTTGTATCGGACCCCGATCCAATATCGGTGCAGAGTGTGATAAGAAAGATGCCGAACGTGAATATTACTGGCAAGTAGGATGTCCAGAGGTTCAGATGCCTGGCGCAGGTAACCCGATGACGAGCCTCTGGGATGCCATGCCACCTGCTCTGACGCCGACGACTCCGCGGGTCATCGTCGAGGTAATCCGCGGTCTCATCCACCGTGGTGAACTCAGCCCCGGCGACCGTCTCCCGCCCGAACGCGCGCTTGCCGACCAGCTGGCCGTCGCGCGGGTCTCGCTCCGCGACGCGCTGGCCCAGCTGCAGCACGAGGGGTACCTGGCGGCACGCCGCGGTGCGCACGGAGGAACGTTCGTGACCGGGCTGGCCGAGCCGCGCCGCCGGTGGCTGCGCCGAATGCAGGAGAACCCGGGGGATCTCGAGGACATCATCGACTACCGGACCGCGATCGAGGCCCACGCGGCCAGGCTCGCCGCCAGGCGCCGGGACCACGCCGACCTGCCGGCCATCGAGCAGGCGGTCCGGTGGCGGCCCGGCGCGGGCGGCGCCCGATCGTTCCGCGCCGCCGATAGCGCCTTCCACCGTGCGATCGCCGCCGCCGCGCGCAGCCCGCGACTGGAAGCCGCGATCGACGAGGCCCGCGGACTGCTCTTCCTGCCGGCCGATGCCCTGGCCTACCCGCCCGGCACCGACCGGTCGCTCGGCGATCACCAGGGGATCGCCGCCGCGGTGCGGGACGGCGACGGGGACCGGGCGGCCGCGGCGATGCGGGCGCACATCGAATCCACCCGCGATTCGCTCCGTCACGCATTGACCAACCCGGCCGCCAGGCACTCCACCCCGGCCGGCACGCGCCCCACCCCGGCCGCCACGCACTCCACCCCGGCCGGCACGCGCTCCACCCCGCACCCACTGCCTAGCCCCGCGTTCCCCGCTCCTCATTCATGATCGTTTCGACTTTGCACGCGTTCTGACCATGGAATCGGGACAAACCACCCCGGAATTTGGTCGCAACGTGTGCAAAGACGAGATGATCACCTGAGACGCCGGAGCGGCTAGCGGGTGCCGCGGACCTCAAGGTGGTCGAGGAGGGACTGAGTGGCGGCGGCGATAGTGTCTACCGCCTGGCCAAACGCCTCCGCGTTATGCGCGGCCGGCGCCCGGAACCCGCTCACCTTCCTGACGTACTGCAGCGCGGCGGCCCGCACGTCGGCGTCGGTCACCTGCTCGGTATAGGGCTCGCGCAAGGTCTTGATGCTGCGACACATGACACGACTGTACGAGACAAACGCTCCGTCCATCGTGACGCAGCAGCGGCACGACCCCTACGGCCACGGCCTAAGCGGCGGCAGTTCGCCGCCCGTGACGGACAGCGCGTCGGCGACGGGACCGGGCCGGCCGACCAGCCACGCGGCAATCGCCCAGGAGGGGCCGGCCACGACAACCTTCCGGGGACCGGCGCCGCCCTCAGCACCAGCGCCGCCCTCAGCACCGTAGTCGCCCTGAGCGCCGGCGCCGCCTTCAGCGCCAGCGCCGGCCTCAGCGCCGCCGCCACGTCCGGCGCCCGCGCTCCAGTGTTCGCCGCTGTCGGTGGCATGCACCTGCAACGTCAAGCCGTCGGGCAGCCGGTCTGACAGCTGGTCGGCGCCGGAGAGAATGCGGGCCACAAACGAATCCGGCCACCCATCGGGCCCGAACCGGCTCCCGAGATCGACGTGATGGATCTCCACCTCGGACAGCCGCATCGTGGGCGTGCGGTTCAGCGGCAGCGTGCCGTACCGGTGGTGCAGCATCGCGCGGTCCCAGTCCGCGGTGCTCATGGCGGACCAGGCCTCGCTCAGCCCAGCCGCTGACGAGGTGACGTCGGCCACCAGGTCCGTCATCGGCCGACCCGCGCCCGCCTCGATCTCGTGGTCGCGCGCCTCCGCGCTGGCGTACATGGGCACGGCCTCGTCGCGGCGAGCGCCCTCGGCACCGCGGCGCAGGCCGTCGGCGTTGCGCGCGATATGCGTCAGCACGTGACCGACCGTCCAGCCCGGACACAGCGACGGACGCGCCCCGTCGGCCTCGGTCAGGCCGTCGAGCCCGGCCACCAGCCGTCTGGTGGCCTCGTTGACCTGCTCGATCTGCTCGGCGATGTCGGTCGGCCGGGGGTCAGCCGACACGACCATGCCCCGGGGGCGGCACACCGTGGTCGATCATGACACGATGCTACGTCGGCGTCGGCGGGGTATACGCACGGCTTCCGGTCCAGGGTGACCTGAGAACCCGGCAGCCGTGCCGGCTTATGTGGAATCCGTTCTGAGTACGCAGCGGAAGCCGATGTGGGCTGCTGACGTGTCCATGGCCTGACCCTGCCGTGCTGCGGGCCGGTAGCGAAAGCAGTAATTGGGGGAGCACAGGAAGGAGCCGCCTATGACGACCCGCTGCGGGATGTGCGCGTCGGGTGACTGGATGGTGTTCCCGTCCACGCAGCGTGCTGCCTGGGCCTTCCGGGTGACGCCATTGCGCGCCGGGAACCCAGGACCACCAGCGGCGAGGGTCGCTGAGCGGGACCGGCCCGTCTGGCTGGCGGAAGACCAGGGAGCCCGGGACGAGAACACCGGCCCAATACCGTCGAGTCCATCGTGACCTACCTGCCCACGGGCGAGCGCGGCGCACAAGAGAAATGGAAGTACGCCCGCTATTCGGACAACCCGCAGTTCTGGAGCGACCCGGCCTCCCCGCCGAAGGACGTGGTGACCCACGTCGACGGAAACGTGAACCGGGCCGGACCCAAGCAGGCCGTCACCACCGTCAAGACCCAAGCGGTCCCCGACCAGACCGAGGCCTACAACGTGACAAAGGATCCACTCGAACTCACCAACCTGGTGCACAGCACGGACCCCTCCGTGCAGGCCACCATCAGCCGCCTCGAAAAACTGCTGCACCAGCAGTGTGAAGCCAAGATGCTCAAGCCGAGCAGCGGCACCGTACCCAGCCAGCCTGACTGCTGACCTCAGCCGGCTGGATCGGTCGGTCAGGCCAGCCCGACCGCCGCGGTCGTCTAGGCCGCGGCGCGGTCGGGGAGCGGGCGCCGCCGCCGCGCCGGCTCCGCCAGCACCGGCGGGCTCCAGGCGCCGTCCGCCCGGTACAGGTCGGACCCGGGCGGCACGATCTCGTCGATCCGGTCCAGGATTTTGTCGTCCAGGGTGACCGCGGCGCCCTTGAGCAGATCCTCCAGCTGGCGCATGGTCCGCGGCCCCGTGATCACCGAGGTGACGGCGGGATGTGCCAGCGGGAAGGCCACGGCCAGCTGGGGCAGCGAGCAGCCGGCGTCCTCCGCGAGCGCAGCCAGCTGCTCGGCGGCCTCGAACTTGGCGGCGTTGTGCGGAAGCGACGGGTCGAACCGTTCCGGCGTAAGCGCGGCCCGCCCGGCCGACAGGTCAACCGAACGGCCTTTGCGGAACCGGCCGGACAAGAAGCCCGAGGCCAGCGGACTCCAGGTCAGCACGCCCATCCCGTACCGCTGGCACACCGGGAGCACGGACCTCTCGACCCCCCGGGCGAGCAGCGAGTACGGCGGCTGCTCGGTGCGCAGGCGCGGCAGCCCGCGGCGCTCGGCCACCCAGTGGGCCTCGACGATCTGCTCGGCCGGGAAGGTCGAGCAGCCGAAGGCACGGACCTTCCCGGCCCGCACCAGATCGCCCAGCACCGAGAGGGTCTCCTCGATGTCGGTCGACTCGTCGGGGCGGTGGACCTGGTAGAGGTCGATCCAGTCCGTCTGCAGCCGCTTCAGGCTCTCCTCGACCTCGGTGAGGATCCAGCGGCGCGAGTTCCCGCTGCGGTTGCGGCCTTCGCCCATCTGGAAGTGCACCTTGGTAGCGAGCACGACGTCGTCGCGTCGGCCCCGCAGCGCCCGGCCGACGATTTCCTCCGACTCGCCCGCGGAGTACATGTCCGCCGTGTCGATGAAGTTGATGCCCTGGTCCAGCGCGGCGTGGATGATCCGGGCGCATTCGTCGTGGTCGGGGTTGCCGACCGCGCCGAACATCATGGCCCCGAGGCAGTGCGCGCTGACCTCGATCCCGGTTCCGCCGAGAGTGCGATAGCGCATAGTCATGCGCTGAACCCTAGAATCTAGAGCCGGCTCTAGGTCAACCTGATAATCCTGAGCCCGGACCGGAACGCTGGTGGGGTGGGTTAGGCGGCGGGGTAGGCGCGGACGAAATCGGCGATCACGGCGCCCAGTTGCTGGCCTGCGTCCTCCTGCACGAAGTGGCCGGCGCCTTCGATCACCGGGTGCTCGATGCCTGCTGCGCCCGGGACCACCTGCTTCAGGATGGGTGCCATCGCCCCGGTGATCGGGTCCCGGTCGCTGAACGCGACCAGGAACGGCTTGTCCCAGGCGGTCAGCCGCTGCCAGGCCACCCGGTTGGCCGCGGTGGCCGGGTCGTCGGGCGACGTCGGGACCAGGCCGGGCATCGCTCGCGGCCCGGCAATGAAGCCGGGATCGGGGAACGGCGCCTCGTAGGCGGCCAGCACCGCGTCCGGCAGCGTGGTCTGGCAACCGGACTGCACCAGCCGGGCTACGTCCAGCGTCGGCGCGGTGCGCACCACCTCGCGGAACCGCAGCCAAACCTCGGGCATGGGCTGGTCGCCGGTGGGCAGACCGGTGTTGGCCGCCACCACCCGGGCGAACCGGTCCGGGTGCTCGGTCACCAGCCGCAACCCGATCAGCCCGCCCCAGTCCTGCCCTACCAGGGTCAGCCCGCGCAGGTCCAGCGCGTCGAAGGCGAACGCCCGCACCCACTCCACGTGCCGCGCGTAGCTGTGGTCCTCGATCTCGGTTGGCTTGTCCGATCGGCCGAACCCGATCAGATCCGCGGCGATCGCGCGCAGTCCCGCGTCGGCCAGCACCGGCATCACATGGCGGTAGAGAAACGACCAGCTCGGCTCGCCGTGCAGCAGCAGAACCGGCTCACCGTCAGAGGGGCCGGCCTCGACGTAGGCCATCCGCACCCCGCCGACGTCCGCATAGCGTGGCGGGTAGCTGAAATCGGGCAGGTCGGCGAAGCGATCCTCCGGGGTACGCACGATTCGCATCCGGTCATGGTGCCACGCCCCGGCCAGCCTCCGCGACGGCCCCGCCGTAGCCACCGCCGCCGGGGGTCTCCAGCACGAACACATCGCCCTCGGCCACCTCGACGCAGTCACAGCCGCGCAGCTCGGTGACTCGGCCGTCGGGGTGCTCCACCCACTGGCGGCCGAGCTCACCGGGCCGCCCGCCCGCCATCCCGTAGGGCGGGACCCGGCGGTGGCTGCTCAGCGTGCTCACCGTCACCGGCGCGAGGAAGCGAAGCCGCCGCCGTCCGCCGTCGCCGCCGCGCCAGCGGCCCGCTCCGCCACTGCCGGCCCGGATGGCGTAGGACTCCACCCGGACCGGGTAGCGCCACTCCAGCACCTCCGGGTCGGTGAGCCGGGAATTGGTCATGTGCGTCTGCACGACGGGCGTGCCGTCGAACCCGTCCCCGGCCCCGGATCCGCTCGCCACCGTCTCGTAGTACTGGTGCCGGTCGCTGCCGAACGTGACGTTGTTCATCGTGCCCGACCCCTCGGCCATGATGCCGAGCGCGGCATACAGCGCGCCGGTGATGGCCTGGGATGTCTCTACGTTCCCTGCTGCGACGGCCGCGGGATACCCGGGTGACAGCAGCGTGCCCGGCGGGATGATCACCGTGACCGGCTTGAGGCAGCCGGAGTTCAGCGGGATGTCGTCGTCCACCAGGGTCCGCAGCACGTAGAGCACCGCCGCCATCGCGACAGACGACGGGGCGTTGAAGTTGCCGGGCAGCTGCGCCGAGGTGCCGGTGAAGTCGATCTCGGCCGTCCGGCTGCCCTGGTCCACCCGTATCGCGACCTGGATCACCGCGCCGCTATCCAGCTCATAGCGGTACTCGCCGCTGTGCAGCCCGGCGATGACCCGGCGCACGGCCTCCTCCGCGTTGTCCTGCACGTGGCTCATGTAGGCGGTCACCACGCCCAGGCCGAAATGGCTCACGAGCTGGCCCAGTTCCGCGACGCCCTTCTCATTCGCCGCGACCTGCGCGCGCAGGTCCGCGAGGTTGGTCGCCGGGTTGCGGGAGGGGTACTCGGCCGAGCTCAGGAGGCGGCTGGTTTCCGCCTCGCGCAGCACGCCGGCCTCGACCAGCCGCCAGTTGTCGATGAGCACGCCCTCTTCCTCGACCCGGGTGCTGAACGCGGGCATGGAGCCGGGCGTGATCCCGCCGATCTCGGCGTGATGGCCGCGCGCGGCGACGAAGAAGAGGATCTCGCCGGCCCGGCCGCCAGTGCCGAAGACCGGGGTCACCACGGTGATGTCAGGCAGATGAGTGCCGCCGTGGTAGGGGTCGTTCAGGATGAAGACGTCACCAGGCTTGATGGCTCCCGGGTTGCGGCGGATGACCATCTTGATGCTCTCGCCCATCGACCCCAGGTGCACCGGCATGTGCGGCGCGTTGGCGATGAGCTGGCCGGCCGCATCGAACACGGCGCAGGAGAAGTCCAGCCGCTCATTGATGTTGACCGAGTGCGCGGTGCTCTGCAGCCTGACCCCCATCTGCTCGGCGATCGACATGAACAGGTTGTTGAAGATCTCCAGCAGTACGGGATCGGCGGCGGTCGCGACCGCGCGACGGTCCCGGCGGGCCGCCCTGGTCAGCAGCAGATCCCCCCGGCTGGTCAGCTCGGCCCGCCAGCCCGGCTCGACCACGGTGGTGGCGAAATCCTCCGTAACGATCGCGGGCCCGTCCAGCGCGATGCCCGGGCGCAGCTCGCTGCGCGGCAGCAGGTCCACCTCGGCCCACTCGCCGTCGGTGAACATCGGCACCCTGGTCACGGCCGGCCCGCCCGCCGTCACCGGGCCGGATGCGCTGGCGGCCGGGCCCGCGCCCGGCGGCTCCATGGCCGAGGTCACCTCCACCGACACTGCCTCGAGGACGATCGGCTTGTCCGGCATCAGGAAGGAGAAGTACTGCCGGTAGGCGGCCTCGAACGCGCTCACCAGGTCTGCCTCGCCGGTCAGCGGAACGCTCAGCGCGGTGTCGGTCCCCGCATACCGCAGGTGAGCCCGGCGCACGGACCGGGCGTGATGGCCGGGGATCTCGTCGGCGGCTAGCTCGTCGCGTGCCTCGGCCTCAAGCCGTTTCACCAGGTCAGCGGCGTCGGCCAGGGCGTCTTTCGACAGCTCCGCCTCCACCGCCGACTCGCGCATCGCGGTGACGTCGGCGAGGCCGATCCCGTACGCGGACAAGACGCCGGCCAGCGGGTGGATGAGCACCATAGTCATGCCCAGCGCGTCGGCGACCGCGCAGGCGTGCTGGCCGCCCGCACCGCCGAACGTGGCGAGCACGTACCTGGTGACGTCGTAGCCGCGCTGGATCGAGATTTTCTTGATCGCGTTCGCCATGTTCGCCACCGCGATCTCCAGGAAGCCGGCCGCCACCTCCGGGCCGGTGCGCGGCTGCCCGCTCGCCGCGGTGATCTGCCCGGCGAGCTCGGCGAAGGCCTGGGCCGTGGCCGCGGCGTCCAGCGGCTCATCTCCACGCGGGCCGAACACCCGCGGGAAGTAATCGGGCTGGATCCGGCCGAGCATCAGGTTGGCGTCGGTCACGGTGAGCGGGCCGCCACGCCGGTAGCAGGCGGGCCCCGGGCTGGCGCCGGCCGAGTCCGGCCCGACCCGGTAGCGGCTGCCGTCGAAGTGCAGGACCGACCCGCCGCCGGCGGCGACAGTGTGAATGCTGAGCATCGGCGCCCGCATCCGCACACCGGCTACCTCGGTCTCGTACTGCCGCTCGAACTCGCCGGCGAAGTGCGACACGTCGGTGGACGTGCCACCCATGTCGAACCCGATGACCTGACCGAACCCGGCCGCGGCGCTGCTGCGGGCCATGCCGACGATGCCGCCGGCCGGCCCGGACAGGATCGAGTCCTTGCCCCGGAACCGGCGCGCGTCGGCCAGCCCGCCGTTCGACTGCATGAACAGCACTCGCACCCCCGGCAACTCGGCCGTCACCCGGTCGACGTAGCGGGCCAGGATGGGCGACAGGTAGGCGTCCACCACCGTGGTGTCGCCGCGGGACACCAGCTTCATCAGCGGGCTCGTCGCGTGGGACTCGGACACCTGGTCGAAGCCGATGTCCCTGGCGATCTCGCCGATCCGGGCCTCGTGCGCCGGATACCGGTACCCGTGCAGGCACACCACGGCCGCGGCGCGGAAGCCGTCGGCGTAGGCGGCGCGCAGGTCGGCGGCCACCGCGTTCTCGTCCAGCGGCACGATCACGTCACCCTGAGCGCTGATCCGCTCGGTCGCCTCGATCACCCGGGCATAGAGCACCTCCGGGAGGACGATCTTGCGGTCGAAGATGCGCGGCCGGTTCTGGTAGCCGATGCGCAGAGCGTCGGCGAAGCCGCGGGTGATGACCAGCACCGTAGGCTCACCGCGACGTTCCAGCAGCGCGTTGGTGGCCACCGTGGTACCCAGCCGGACCGAGGCGATCTGGTTCCCTGGGATGGGATCCCCGGGCGGAACGCCGAGCACCGTGCGGATCCCGGCCAGGACGGCATCTTGGTACGCATCGGGATTTTCGGAAAGCAGCTTGCGGACGGCCAGCGTGCCGTCCGGGCGCCGGGCCACGATGTCGGTGAAAGTACCGCCCCGGTCGATCCAGAACTCCCAGCGCCTGCTCATCACCTCGCATCCTAAAGTTCCCTGATGGTAGGGCTACAGAAAGGGGGCGAGGCCCGGGCCGGTCTGGGCCGCAGGCATGGCCGCAATGCCGGTACCCATAGTGGCGGGTGGCGCTGGTCCGCGGTTACGATCTCCAAGAGCCGTATTACCGGGGGCTCCTCCACCGCCATCGCAGGAGGTTACGGTGAATATCACTCTTCCGCAGCTGAAGGCCGGCGACCGGGACCAGCCGCAGAACCGGATGGTGCACCGGCTGCAGGGCCTGGTCACTGCGCTGGGGAACCCGATCACGATCGACGGCATCTTCGGCCCGAATACGGAGGCCGCGGTCAAAGCTCAGCAGCACGATTTCGGGCTGTCCCAGACCGGGGTGGTCGACGACAACACCTGGATGAAGCTGATCGGGGGTTAGCACAGCGGAAAGGCGGCAGTAAGGATCGGGTAAGCACCGCGTCCGGGGCAGGCCGCTACCCGCGCCAGTAGGTCTCGTCCGCCTCCGGGATCGGGATCGGATGGTTCCCGGACCGCAAGTGGCGGCGCAGGTCGCGACGGATGTCATGGCCAAGGCGGCGCGTCTCCCGCCGGTTGAGCATGGCCCCGGCGACCGCCCCGGTGAACAGCGGGGCGAGCGAGAACGCACTTCTGGAGGCCCGCGCCGCCAGCCGCCACCGCAGCCGTCGCGCCAGCGGGGATCCCGCGGCTAGCAGCAGGCCGCCGGGGACCATGAACACGCCGCGGCGGTGCGCCCACGCCCCCACGTAGGCGCTCATTCGTTCTCTCGCGTTGCCCGGAGCTGGGACCCCGTAAGCCTCGTGCAGCTCCGCCACCAGCTTGATTTCGATCCCGACCAGGGCCAGGGTTTCCGTCACCACCTCGGCGGGAAAAGCGGGCACGACCGGCAGTGCCGCCCATGCTCCGACCGCCCCGCCAACCGTGGCCGACGCTCGCGACGCGCCCGCGATCAATGCCTCGGCGATCTGGTCGGGCTGGAGTCCGGGAAATTGCGCCTGCAGCGCGGCCTGGTTCCGTACCCGCAGCCGCGGGGCCATGGCCACCACCTGGGCGGCCAGCCAGCTCGTCCGCCCGCGCACGCCGCGCCGTGCGGTCCGCATCCCGCGACCGGTCGCTCGCATCCCGCGGCCGGCCGTCCGCGCGGTCGCCTCCAGCGCGGCCGCCAGCCGGCGGCGCTCCCGGGGTGTATCCGGCGTCTCGGTGACCTCGGTGACCAGGCGCGCGGCCTGCTCGGAGACCGCGTCTGCCGCAGCCGGCGACCCACCTGGCTCACTGTCAGAATTGGCCATGACCATCACCTACCCGCCTCACCGTCAATCATCGCGCTGAGCCTGCACCCGCCGTCCCCACGAGGCCGGCGGCCGGCGACAGCCTAGGGCACCCAGCACAGCGCCGGGACCGGACGGCGAGCAGGATTGAGCCCGGGCCGGCATGGCACCGTTAAGAAGATCTCATCCTTAGAAGATCCGCCCGCCCGACCGGCCCGGCGGGCGGCGGCGATGAGTAGGTGACCCTCTCTCAGAGGCAGTGGGCGGTGGCGCCGGCCAGAACCTCGATGTCGAAGCGGGGGAGCAGCACCCCCAGGAACAAGCCCATGCCGACGGCGATATCGGCGGCTACCAGGCCGGCCGACGTCACGCCGCCCGCTTCCGCGACGATCGTGCCGAGCCGCATCTTCGCGACGGTGCTCAGCGCCGGGCCGGAGAAGCTGATCGCCGACCTGACTATCGGGTCCAGGTCGTCCCACCAGCTCAGGACGGCACGGATCGCAGTCAGCGCCAGTTCCTCGCCCCCGTTGAATGCACTCAGACCTTCATTGCGGAGGAACTGGGCGACTGCGGCATCCGTACCGTCGACGCACCCGGTGAAGTCGTCCCACTCAGGCACGTGGAGCGCGTCCATCGACGTGGCTGCCGTGGAGCGCCACCTGGTAGCTCTCCTGCGCTTCGGCGAGCATCGTGCTCAGCGGCCGACGGGCGGCTGCGGCGAGCGCCAGGAATGGCCCGCCTGGCAGCCCGATTTGGCTGTCGGCGTCGTCCGTCGCGTAGGACAGGTCGATGCCGTCGGCGACCACCACGTCCAGGCTGTCCCGGCTGACCTGGTCGAGCGCGCCGACAAACGCCTGGAGGTCATCCAGGTGGCCGCCGACGCGGTCCCGATCCGCGAACGCGGCAGCATCCACGGCTAGGCCCGCCCTCTTACTCAGGTCGCGGGCGAACGCGTCGCCAAACGACATCACGTTTCCCTCCCTTCCCCCTGGCCATCAGACAGTAGGCCGCCGCCGGTGCAAGCGCGGTGCCAGCCATGTGAAGACGAGATGGAGGCGGGAAGCCGGCGACCCGGCGTCAGCGTGCGCCGCGGTAGCGCAGCCCGTCCATGAGCAGGTCGAGCAGCCGGCGGGCCTGAGCGCGCTGTGCGGGCTCGCCCGCGGCGAGGGATATGCCGCTCAGGCTGGCCAGCACGTCCGCCGGCTCGATGTCCGCTCGCAGCGTGCCCGACGCGGCGCCGGCCTGAAGCAGCGACGTGATCGCGGTGATCAGCCGGTCCCGGCTCTGCGCGTACGGAGTCCCGCCGGACGCGATGACCGCCCGCAGCGCGTCCGCCATCCCCCGTTTGGTGGTCATGTACTCGATGTAGCGGTCCATCCAGGCGCGGGTCGCCTCGTCCGGCCGCATCTCCTGCAGCAGGTCCGGCACGGCATCGCACAGCCGGGCCAGCTCACTGCGGTAGGCGGCCTCGATGAGTGCCTCGCGGGTCGGGAAGTGCCGGTACAGCGTCCCGATGCCGACGCCCGCGTCCTTGGCGATCGCGTCCAGCGTCACGTCCGCCCCGTCCTGCGAGAACGCACGGACGGCGGCATTGAGCAGTCGGTCCCGGTTGCGCCTGGCGTCGGCGCGCAGTGTCCTGCCGCCGGCGTCCGGCACCGTTCACTCCTCCCCGATTTGCTAAGCGGAGGATGCTCCGTTTATAGTCAGGCCAGTAATGGAGGCTCCTCCGCTTCTGATGGTACCGGCTCGAGCCTCCGATCGCATCGCCAGGCAGGGACGGGACGACATGACCGCCAGCACCGAACGCATCAGCACGCCATTTAACGCCGAGTCCACCGCGGCCGAGGCTGCGGCCGGAATCGACCTGAACGGCCAGCGGGTTATCGTCACCGGCGGGGCCTCGGGGATCGGGATCGAGACCGCCCGGGCGCTGGCCGGAGCGGGCGCCGAGGTCACCCTCGCGGTTCGTAACCTGGCGGCGGGGCAGCGCACCGCCGCGGACATCACCGCGACCACCGGTAACCGGCACGTCCTGGTCGCGCCGCTCGACCTTGCCGACCAGGCGTCGGTCGCGTCGTTCGTGGCCGGGTGGGACGGCCCGCTGCACATCCTGGTCAATAACGCCGGGCTGATGGCATGCCCGCTGATGCGCACCTCCGAGGGCTGGGAGATGCAGTTCGCCACCAACCACCTCGGCCACTTCGCCCTGGCTACGGGGCTGCACCATGCTCTGGCCGAGGCTGGCCGGGCGCGCGTCGTCTCGGTCAGCTCGAGCGGGCACCTGAACTCGCCCGTGGTCTTCGACGACATTCACTTCCTCGAGCGCGAGTACGACCCGTGGACTGCCTACGGGCAGTCCAAGACGGCCAACGTGCTGTTCGGAGTGGAGGCCACCAAGCGCTGGGCCAGCGACGGCATCGCCGTCAACGCGCTGATGCCCGGCGCGATCCACACCAACCTGCAGCGGTACATCTCTGCGGAGGAACTCGCCCGGATGCGCAGCCGACTGGGCGGCACCGACCCGATATGGAAGACGCCCGAGCAGGGCGCGGCCACGTCGGTGCTGGTCGCGACCTCGCCGCTGCTGGACGGCGTCGGCGGGCGGTATTTCGAGGACTGCAACGAGGCGGAACCGCACCAGCCCGGCACCCGGCGCGGCGTCGCGGACTACGCGCTGGATCCGGAGGCTGCGGCGCTGCTCTGGCAGGTGTCCGTGGACACGCTGAGCTCCTGACCGCCGACCCGGCCGGCGCCGCCGGCGCATCAGCGGACCTGGTAGCGCAGGTGTACCGCGCCCTCGCCCTGGATGGTCTCGATGCAGCGCAGATCCGCCTGGGCGGCGCCGAACAACCGCACGCCCCTCGGGCACCGGATCTCTGCGCCGGCCGGGCACTTCCCGGCGCCGGCCCCCGGCCGAAACCGGGTTGATCGGCTCGCCGGGCTGCCCCCATCCTGGACCGCATGGCAGCAGTGAGCACCGGACGGTTCATCATCCGCCCGGCCGTGGCCGGCGACATGGAGGCCGTGCGGGCCGTGGTGACCAGGGCGGGGTTGAGCTCCGGCCAGCCCGCCGCGCTGGAGTACTGCCGGACCGGCCCGGGCGGCCGCCTGGTCGTGGCGTGCCAGCACGACCGGATCACCGGCGTCTCCTACGCCGTGTCGTTCGGGCCGACCGGATGGATCGGCAACGTAGCGGTCGACCCCGGCGCGCGGGGCCAGGGGGTCGGGACGGCCGTGAGCGAGGCGGCCATGGACTGGCTGCGGCGGGCCGGGGTGACGACCATGCTGCTGACCGCCACGGAAATGGGCAGGCCGATCTACCAGCGGCTGGGTTTTGCCGACGACGGGGTGGGCTATGGCATCTGGACCCGCGACCAGCAACTCCTCCCCCCCGCTGACGGCGAGGCCGGTGTCGGTCCGGGCCGCATCGCCGACGCGCTCCGCCAGGACCCGGAGGCCACCGGCGAGGACCGCAGCTCCTTCCTCGGTACCTTCGCCGACCGGGTCCGGAGTCCGGCGCGCCCGGCGGGCGCCGGATACCGGATCGCGTTGCCCTGGGGCCGGGGCCCGGTGATCGCATCCGGGCCTGACGCGGCCCGGGCGCTGGTGACCGACATGCTCCGGGCGGGCGCCGATCAGTCGCTGTCCTTCCCCGAGAGCAACACCGCAGCTACGGAACTGGCGGCCGCTCTCGGATTCCGCCTGACCAGGCGGTGCACGCGGATGCGGCTGGGCCCCGCGGTACCCGGGTTCCGCCCGGAGCGGATCTTCAACGTGTTCAGCCTCGCCGTCGGCTAGCGCCGTCAGGACCGGGCCCGCAGTCGGCGCAGCATCCGCGGGTCCTCGAAGCCGGCCGCCCGGGCGGCGGCCTGGACCGTGGCGCCGTGCCCGATCAGGTGCTCGGCGCGCTCGGTGCGCAGCTGCTGCTGGTAGCGCAGCGGCGTCATCCCGGTGGCCCGGGCGAACAGCCGGGTCAGGGTCCGCTGGCTCACCCCGGCGCCGCTGGCGAGATCGGCCAGCGGCAGGCGCTCGGCAAATCTCGAGTCGATCAGGTCCTGGACCTGGTGGACCGTGTCGCTGAGATGCGAACGGTGCCGCAGCATCGCGCTGGCCTGCGGCTCGTCGCCGTTGCGGCGGGCGTAGACCACCATCTGGCGGGCGATCCGGGCGGCTGCGCCCGGTCCGTGCCTGGTGGCGATGAGGTGCAGCGCGAGGTCGATGCCGCTGGCGATGCCCGCCGAGGTCGCCACCCGGTTGTCCATCACGTACAGCACGTCGCGGACGACCGTGGCCTTCGGGTAGCGCCGGGCCAGCTCCTCCTGCACGTCGTGGTGGGTGGTGCAGCGCCTCCCGTCCAGCAGGCCGGCCCGGCCGAGCGCGTCGGCGCCCGCGCACACGCTGGCGACCGTTCCGCCGAGGGCGTGGTGCGCGGCCAGCTTCCCGATGCTGCCCGGGCCGAGCGGCCCGGTGCGCGCGAGCCTGGGCGCCCGCCAGCCGGGCACGACGATCATGTCCTCCGGCTTCAGCGGCGGCCATCGCGGCCCGGCGCGGACCGCGACGCCCTGTGCGGTCGGGACCTCGGGCTGCTCGGCCACGAAGTGCAGCTGGTAACCGTACCCGGCATCGGCGGCGGTGGAGAACACCTGCGCGGGCCCGGCGAAGTCCAGCAGGTGCAGGCCCGGGACGAGCAGGAAGACCACCTTGGTCACGATCTGGTCAGCCTCCTGCGGCGACCGCGGCCCCGGCCAGCTCGGCCACGGTAGCGATGGTCGCGAACCGGCCGGCCAGCGCGTACTCGGTGCGGGTGATGATGTCATCGACCGGCAACGTCCGGGGATCGGCGAGGATTTCCTTGACCGAACGGCCGGCGGGCGCATCGCGGTGCTCGATTGGCGAGGTCGCAGTGGCATCGGTGACGAACGTGACGCCGTAGCCGAGGTCCGACGCGACCCGGGCGGTCGTCTCGCAGCACTGCTCGGTCCTGATGCCGCAGACGATCACGTCCGTGATCCCGCGCGCCGTCAGGTGCTGCTGGAGATTTGTCGTGGTGAAGGCGTTGTGCGAGGTCTTGGTGATCACCGGTTCGCCCGGGCGCGGGTCCAGTCCGTCCATCAGCCGGACGTACCCGCGAGCCGGGTCGAAGACCGTGCCGGTTCCCGGCTCGGCGTGCAGCACCCAGACGACGAGGTCGCCATGCGCCCTGGCCGCCGCCACGAGCCGGCCTACCTGACCGGCGACGCCGGGATTGGAGGTGGCTGCCCATCGCGGCTGCTGCCGGAATGATTCCTGGACGTCGATGACGATCAGCGCAGTGGTGCTCATATCTCTACCCTGCCCGGTACCGGCCTGATCCGGGAGGCACGATCGTGTCTCTGATGCGGACGGATCTGGTCAGGAGAAATGGGTCTTGGGCCGGTCCAGCGGCTGCCCGTCCAGCACGATGTCCACCTTCTCGTTGTAGAACGCGATCAGCCCGCTGATGGGCAGCAGCTGCCGGGTGGGGAAGTCGTAAGCCCAGGCGAGGTCCGCGCGCTCCGTGCCGCCGAGGCGAACCGACCAGTAGGCGCTGGTCTTGCCCTTGTAAGGACACGCGGTGACGGTGTCGCTGGGCACCAGGTGCGTGAAATCGACGTCGGTCCGGTTGACGTAGTACCTGGTCGGCAGTCCGGTCTCGAAGACCATGACCGGCGATGACGAGCTGGCCATGACCACGCCGTCAAGCTCGATCCGGAGCGGCCGGGACGAGCGCAGCGCGTCCACCCGGACGTACGGGTTGCGCGGATGGACGAACACCTGCTCGTCCTCCTCGTACCAGGCGTCCAGCGACTCCCAGTCGAATCGGACCGTTTCGGCCAGCCCCTCCACCGGCGACTCGCTGAGCACCCGGGCGGCGTGTGCCCGCTCGATGTCGCCAACCCGCAGCGCGTGCAGGTGCTGCAGGCCGCGACGGCTCTGCCGGGTCTGGCCCTCCGAAACCAGCAGATCCCGCCGCACGTCGGCGAGCGGGATGTAGTACTGCGGGTAGTGCGGCCACTCCCACACGTACCGCGCCCGGGTGGTGTCGAGCACCGTCCGGCCCGCGAGCACCGCCCGGACCCGGCGCGGGACCGGCTGCACGTGATTGACCGGCGTGATCATCGCCGGATAGTCGCTCACTGGTCAGCTCCCTGGATGTCGTGCGATAACCCCTGCCGGCCGAGATTACCCGCCCGGGCTCCGCGATCAGGGGCATCCGCTGGCGAGGAGCATTGGTAGCGCAATAGCAGCGCTGACGCTTCGCGTTAACGGCGGCGTCCCGCTTACCGAGACGGTCGGGCGGGCTAGCCAGGGCTTGGCTGGAGCGGGCGGGCGGGGACCTGGGCCGGCGCGGCGTCTAGCCTGGCGTGGTGCCGAACGCGACGGATTCCCCCGGGCACTGGCGCGAGGTCCGCCGCCTGCTGCACTCCCGGCGCCATGATCTCGGAACCGAGGCGGCTCGGCTGTATCCCGCGGCGCCCCGGGTGGGCGGCACGACGCTGCTGTGCCGGCCGGAGTGGATCCCGGCCGAGCCGCTGGCCCTGGAGCAGGTCGGCCTGGCCTGGACGGACACCGCGCCGCCCGGCGTGGATCCCGGCGGTGCGGCCTCGGCGCACCTGCGCCCCTGGCGGCAGCCCGGCCGCCGGTACGCCAGCTACGCCGCGGCGCTGGCCGCCATCGAACGGCCCCGCCTGCTGGAGAACCGGCCGAGCTACCGGCTGCTGTCGGCGTCTTCGGCCGGTCCGGCGCCGGGCCTGGAGCTGAGCAGCGGCCGCTACTTCGACGTAGTGAACGGCGGGGAGGCGGTGGCCCACGAGCTGGCCCAGGCCTGGCTGGAGGACCCACATTCGATTTCTTCGCAGCGGCTGCCGCTGCGGGCCCGGCTCGGCGACCCATGCGACCTGCGGCGGCGTCGCGCGCTGGTGGCGGTCAGCACGCTGACGCTGCGGGTTCCCGCCGCCGGGACGCCCACGTTCATGCTGCACTGGCGCGACCCGGCCAGCGTCACGCACGCCGGCGGCCTGTACCAGGTGATGCCGGTGGGAGTGTTCCAGCCAGCCGGCGCGTCGGCCGCGGCCCGGCGGCGCGACTTCGACCTGTGGCGGTGCATGGCCCGGGAGTTCAGCGAGGAGTTCCTCGGCACTCCCGAGTACGACGGCGCCGAGCCGCTGGACCACGCGGGCTGGCCGCTGTTCGCGAAGCTGGACGCCGCCCGCGAGGCCGGCCAGCTCGCCGTGTGGTGTCTCGGGCTGGGCACCGATCCGCTGACGCTGGCGACCGACATCCTCGTTGCGGCCGTGTTCCGCGCGGACGTGTTCGACGCCCTGTTCGGCGGGCTGGTCGCGGCCAACGACGAGGGAAGGGTGGTGAGCTGGCCGGACCTGACCGGCGTCCCGTTCACCGCCGAGGTGGTGCACCGTTTCGCGGGCGGATCCGAGCCGATGCAGCCCGCAGGCGCGGCCGTGCTAGAGCTGGCCTGGCGGCACCGCGCCCGGCTGCTCGGCTGAGGCCGGAGGCTCCGCTGGCTGAGGGATGCACACTGTACGCCTGAGGGCTGGAGGCTCCGCGGCCGAGGGCTGGAGGCTCCGCGGCTGAGGGCCGGAGACTGCGCGCCTGAGCCCCAGGGCTCCGCGCCGCGGGCCAGGCCCGCGGGGCGTCATCCGGCCTTGCGCAGCTCGCCGGCGGCCGCCCGCCGGCGCCGGCGGCGCCCCCGGCCGCCCGCTTGGCGCTCGAGCTCGGCGTTGATCTCGCCGCCGAGCATGACCGCGATGCCGGTCAGGTAGAACCAGAGCATCAGGATGACGAATCCGGCGAGCGCACCGTAGGTCTTGGTGTACGAGCCGGTCTTGGCCACGTAGAAGGAGAACCCCAGCGAGGCCACCAGGAAGATGACCGTGCCCACCAGCCCGCCGACGCTGATCCACTGCCAGCGCGGGGCCCTGCGGTTGGGCCCGAAGAAGTAGTAGACCGAGAACAGCACCGAGATCACGATGAGGGTGCCCACCCAGCGGACCACCGTCCACAGCACGACGAAGGCCGTGTGGTTGATGGACAGGTGCCCCTCGATCCCGTGCCCGATCGACGAGCCGAACACGATCAGCGCGGCGCCGATCCCGCCCAGGACCGCCGTGGCCACCATGAGCATGAGGCCGGTAACCCTGGCGGCGACGAACTTCCGGTCCGCAACGTCGTAGGCGACGTCCAGCCCGGATTGCAGCGCGACCATGCCGCCGATCGCGCTCCACAGGGCAACCACGATGCCGATGATGAGGACGACCACCGAGGTGGACTTCGCCTGCCCGCTCGCCGCGTTGACCGCTTCGGTGAAGATGTTCGAAGCGCCCGGCGGCAGCGCGGTCTGGAGGCCGGTTATCAGGTGCTTCAGCGTGCTTGACCCGATGTGGATGAGAGCGATCACGCCGAGCGCGGCGATAAGGGCGGGAACCAGGGCCAGGAACCAGTGGTAGGCCAGGCTGCCCGCGGTCATCGAAGCCCGGTCCAGTTTGAACTTCTTGAGTATGCGCTTGAGGGTTTCCCCCCGGCCCAGCCTGGTGATCTCCGGCAGGGCGTCCGGTGCTCCGGACTCTGCCGTCTGTGGTGGGATTGCCCTGCGGCTCTGATCGGTCATCTGCGCCCACTCCCCACGGCTGGCCCGGATATCGCCCTACCCAGGGCCGAGCGGGTAAACCCCTGAGCCCTTGAGCGGGGCGGATCAGGGTTCAGAGCGCGCCGAGCGTCTCGGCGGCCAGGCAGGCGGTGGGGCAGGGCCAGTGCTCGTGGCAGCAGGTGCACATGCCGTGATCGCGGAGGTGACGGTCGAGCTCGCGCTGGGCAATAGCCAGGAGCTGCACCAGCTCCGGGGTGACGAAGTCAGCCGGGGTGGCGGTGTCACTCCAGCTCATCGAAACCCCCCTCCTGGGAAACATGCCTCGCGCCCCTTCTATGGTGCCAACGTCTGCAATAGATCCGAGGTTCGAACCGCCGAAAAAATACGACGGGGGAACTCTCATGTCACCGCCGGGTGAGGGTGGCGGCGTCGGCGAGCGGGCGGTATCGCTCGATCAGGAAATAGGAATGGGTCAGCCGCGTTCCGGCCACGACGAAGTACGCCTTGCCGAGCAGCAGGTCGTCCGAGCCGGGTCGCAGCCGGACCACATAGTCCCGCAGGATCCGGGAGATGTCATAGCGGGGGTTGCCGCCCTGCCCGTAGTCCAGCAGCGCGGCGCCGCGTCGCTCCGGGTCCGCCGCCTCGGGGTCGGGCGGTTCGACCCGGAAGAACGCGTACCGTCTGGGCCGCTCGGGGCTGGGCCTGGCGATCCAGTCCGCGTCGAGGCGGTTCCGCCGTACCGGGGTATTGCAACCGAATGGCTGCCCCTGCCCGTTCGGGAAGAAAGCCTTGATGAATTTGCGGATGCCGAGCAGCGCGGCGGCACGAGGCTGGTTATAGCCGCGGAACTCGAACCCGGTGAGCGTGCGCACGTCTGGTGGGGTGCCCGCGTCGAACAGCGCGGCGAGCTCGCCCTTGGGCCGGCTCGCGAGGTCGAGGTAGGTGGCCGAGACATCGGGCATGCCGTTCCCGCTTTCAGATGTCGTGCCGGCTGCGCTGCTCGATCAGGCGGCGAGCGTTGCGCAGGGCCAGGGCGATGATCGTCTCCATTGGGTTGATGCCGATCGGGCCGGGAAACAGGCTCGCGTCGGTTACGAACAGCCCTGGCACGCCGTGGAACGCGCCGAAGCTGTCGACGACGCCGCGGTGCGGGTCTTCGCTCATCCGCGCGGTGCCCATCAGGTGGACGGTGAACAGCTCCATCGACCGCTTGGGCACCGGGCGGGCCAGCAGGGCTTCCAGTTCCCCCGGATCGTGCACGTCCGGTGCGCCGTCGAAGGGCAGCAGCAGGCGGCGGGCACCGGCCGCGAACATGGCCTGCGCGGTGAGCCGCACCCCGCGCACCACCCGCGCGGCGTCTGCGTCGGTGATCTGGTAAAAGGCCTGCGGGCCGAGGCCGGGGACGTAGCGCACCCGCCCCGTCCCGGTGTCCTCGACCAGGCAGCCCGCCGTGACGATGCGGTTGTAGGCGGCCATCAGCTCACCGAGTTCGCGGCCATAGGCGCGCACGCCCGCTGCGAGCACCGACGGGGGCAGGTTGACCGCGGTGATCAGGATGCCGTCATCGCTGAACTCGCGAATCTGGAAGGCCTGGTGTACGCCGTGCCAGCCGGTGACGTCCTCGTCGAAGAACCCCGCCACCATCGCGTTCGGGTGCAGGTACAGGCCGCGGCCCAGCTGTCCGGACGCGGACCTGAACCCGGACCGCATGAGCAGCGCCGGGGTCTGGATCGCTCCGCCGGACACGATCACCACCCGAGAGTGGACGGTGAGCCTGGGCCCGGGCCGCCCGCCCGGGCGGACGAAGCGCCCGGACACCCCGGTGATCTCCCGGCTGTCCCGGGTGATGCGGTCCACCCGGCAGTCGGCGAACAGCCGGGCCCCGCGGGCCAGCGCCCGGGGCACGTGGGTGACCAGCATTGAGCGCTTGGCGCCGGTGGGGCAGCCGTTGGTGCAGTTGTTGGTGCCCGCGCAGTGCAGCTGGTTGCGGCGGTTCGGGATGATCCGCCAGCCCTGGGCGTCGGCGCCCTTCTTCAGCAGCTCAGAGTCCCGTCCCACCGTCTCCGGATCCTGGAGCGCCACCGACAGCCGGGACTCGGCCCGGGCGAAGTACGGGTCCATGTCCTCCTCGCTGATCGCCGTGACGCCTTCTTCGGTGGCCCAGCGGTGCAGCACCTGCGGCGGGGTACGCCACGACATGCCGCCGTTGACGACCGTGGAGCCGCCGACGCACCGCCCCTCGGCGAACAGCACCGACGGCCGGCCCAGCGCGAGCTCGCCGCCGCCGTCCCGGTAGAGGGTGCGCAGGGCGCGGTTGCTGTCGGCGGTGAACGACTCGGTCGGGTGGTAGCCGCCTTCCTCGATGACGACCACGTCGATACCGGCGTCGGCGAGTTCGGCGGCCATGGTGGCACCGCCCGCGCCGGAGCCCACGATGGCCACGCCGCACTCGACGTGCAGGTTCCCGGTCACGTCGCTCTGCTGGGTCAGGCCCGCCGGCACGCTGGTGGTCACCGGCGCTCCTCCCGTCCCGGCGCGCCCGGGCCCTGGCCTGGGTCCGGGACCGGGTGATCCGGGGCCAGGCCTGGGCCCGGGACCGGCGGATCCGGAGCCAGGACCGCGGCCTCGCCGGCCCGGATCTCGGGTCCGTAGGACTCCAGGCGGCGGCGGGACACGGCGGCGATATAGGGGCCGGGGCGGTAGCCGATCTCCTCCTTGACCTCGGGCAGCTCGTAGTAGCACATGGCGACCATGCCGCGCAGCCGCCGGACCAGGGCGGTCAGTCCGTCGCGTCGTCGCAGCAGCGCGCGCAGGTACGCGTCGGCCACCTGGTCGTCCAGCCGCGCGAAGCGCTGCCCCCGGGCCGGCCGGTACAGCCGCGCCCCGCGGTCGAAGGCGAGGAACGCGGCGACCAGGGCACGCCGGGTGGCCGGCGGCAGCGCGCCCAGCATCAGCTCGAACTCGGCCAGGACGTCCCCGGTCCGGTGGCCGGCCCGGATCTCCGGCGGGCAGACGATCTCCGCGAACCGGGCCACGACCTGCCGGGCGGGCCGGCCGAGCCGTGGCCGCCGGTCACCCCGCCGCCTGTTCACCCTCAGCATGGTCGGGGCGCCGGCCCGGCGGCGTCAAGGCACCTGCAGCACGACCGCCTGGCCGCCGGAACCCCGGCGCACCCGGCCGAGCGCGCGCTCCGCGTCGTCCAGCCGGTACGCCGCCCCCACCGTGACCCGGATCGTCCCCGCGGCGAGCAGCTCGCCGAGCCGCGCCAGCCGGGTCCCGTCGGGCGCCACGTATACCTCGCGGACCTCGATGCCGCGTTCGGCGGCGGGCGGATCGGAGGTGATCGTCACGAGCCGGCCGCCGTCCCTGACCGCTGTGATCGCATCGGCCGCGCCGGCCGGAGCGGCGTTCACGGCCAGGTCGACACCCCGGCCCGCCGTCAGCCGCCGCGCCTGTCCGGGCCAGTCCGGCGCCCGGCGGTCGAGAACGTGCGCCGCCCCGGCGGCGGTGACCCGGGCCGCGGCGCCGGTTCCCGCGGTGGCTATCACCTCGGCCCCCCGGCCCGCGGCCAGCTTCACCATCAGCATTCCGGTGACGCCGCTTGCCCCGTGGACCAGCACGGTCGCGCCTGGCCCGGCGCCGAGCCCGTCGCCCACCGCCTTGTCTGCGGTAAGGCCGGGGACGGGCAGGGCCGCCGCCACGTCAAACGGCACCGTGTCCGGGATGACCGCAACGTCCGCGGCCGCGGCCACAAACCATTCGGCCCATGCCCCCTGGCCGCGCAGCGGCAGCGAGTGCGTCATCACCCGGTCGCCGACCGCCAGGCCGTCCCGGACCGGACCGCCCGCCGGGCGGCCGTCGGCCGGGCGGCTGCCGGAGGTTCGGCCGTTCAGCGCGGCGCCGGTTCCGGCGATCACCCCGGCCGCCTCGACGCCGAGCGCCATCGGCGGCTGCCGCCCGAGGTCCCAGCCGCCGGCGCGGGCTATGTCGTCCCAGTTGCCGACGCCGCAGCAGCGCACTTCGACCAGCACTTCGTCGGATCTCAGCTCGCCAGGATCCGGTAGATCCAGGAGCCCGACCGGGTCCGAATACCTGCGTATCCCCGCTGCTCGCATGCCGTTCCCCGGACCATCACCGTGACCAGGTCATCGACCCCATTGTCTGCCGCCGGGCCGGCGCGCGACAGTCAAGTCACGGTCAACCCCGCGCCGGGCAGCGGCCCGGCCCGCAAGGCAGGATGGAACCAGCGACACGCGCAGCACACCGGAAACCGAGCCGGGCCGGGCCCGGCAGGGAAGACAATCCTGGTGACCGGTTAATCGGTGACGGCCGAAGTGGAGGGCGAGAATGGGCACGGTGGACAACGCGGCAGTCACCGCCGGCTCGCCTGCGCCTGCCGGGCTGGCGTACAACAGCGGGCCGGGCCGCTGGGTGCTGCTGGCCACCGTGCTCGGCTCCGCCATGGCCTCGGTCGACGCGACCGTCGTGGGCATCGCGCTGCCGGCCATCGGGCACGACTTCAACAGCAGCCTGGCCACGCTGCAGTGGGTCGTCACCGCGTACACGCTCACCCTGGCCGGACTGCTGCTGTTCGCCGGGGCGCTGGGCGACAAGTACGGGCGGAAACGGTGGTTCCTCATCGGCGTGATCTGGTTCGCGCTGGCCTCGCTGCTGTGCGCCGTCGCCCCGGACTCGGCGTTCCTGATCACGGCGCGGGCGGTGCAGGGCATCGGCGCCGCCCTGCTCACTCCGGGCAGCCTGGCCATCATCGAAGCCTCGTTCCGGCCCGACGACCGCAGCCGGGCGATCGGGGCCTGGTCCGGCCTCAGTGGCGTCGGCACGGCCATCGGCCCGTTCCTGGGCGGCTGGCTGATCCAGGCGGTCTCCTGGCGGCTGATCTTCGTCATCAACCTGCCGCTCGCGGTCCTGGTCGTAGCGGTGGCGCTGCGGCACGTGCCCGAATCCCGCGACCCGGCGGCGAAGGGCAAGCTCGACTTGGTCGGCAGCGCGCTGGTCACGGCGGGCTTGGTCGGCCTCACCTACGGGCTGATCGAGGGCCCGGCGAAGGGCTGGACCAAACCCGCCCCGCTCGCCGCGCTGCTCGCCGGCGTGATCCTTCTGGCCGCGTTCGTGGCCTGGGAGCGTCGTACCCCGGAGCCGATGCTGCAGCTCAGCCTGTTCCGCTCGACCCAGTTCACCTCGGCCAACATCCTGACCTTCATCGTGTACGGCGCGCTCGGCGGGGCGCTGTTCCTGCTGCCGATCCAGCTCATCCAGGTAGCCGGGTATACCCCCCTGCAAGCGGGCGTCTCCCTGCTCCCCATCACCGTGATCATGCTCCTGCTGTCGGCCCGCTCGGGCGCGCTGGCCGGGCGGATCGGTCCCCGGTTGCAGATGAGCGTGGGCCCGGTCGTCATCGGCCTCGGCCTGGTCCTGTTCGTCCGCATCGGTACCTCCGGGAACTACCTCACCGAGGTGCTGCCCGCGCTGGTGATCTTCGGTCTGGGCCTGGCCACCAATGTCGCGCCGCTCACCTCTACGGTGCTGGCCGCAGCCCCGGCCGAGCAGGCCGGGATGGCCTCTGCGATCAATAACGACGTGGCCCGCGCGGCCAGCCTGATCGCGGTGGCCGTGCTCCCGGCCGC
>DASXLW010000026.1:0-3488 GCA_036496025.1 Streptosporangiaceae bacterium | reverse complement strand
GGCGTCCACCACCGCGTCGGGCACGCCGTGCCTGCGGGCCATGCCCGCGTGCGCCCACCACTCGAACTCGGCCTTCCAGCGGGCGCCCACCGTGATGATGGCCACCTCGGTCAGCCTGCGCTCCAGCGACGTGCCGAACCGTAGCACCCGGCCCAGCAAGGCGAGGTGCTGGCCGACGTCCGGCGCATGAACGAACGCGTTGAACGGGCCGGCCAGGCCGCCCTCCTCGTTGACCAGCAAATCACCCCCGCGAGCCGACCACGCTGTCCCACACCTGCTGGCCGTCGGAATCCAGGTCGTCGCGCCGGAGGTAGGGAAGTCGGCTCACGGCAAGACAATAGTGCGGCCGGAATTCCAAGAATCTTCCGGCGTGATGTCGATCGCAAGCCGCACCATTCGACGCGTGGACAAGACAGGAGCTGGCCACGATCACCAGCCCCGCCATCCCGGTCGCCGCCCCGGCGGCCAGCAGCAGAAAGGAACAACACACCATGCGATTCCTCGGATACACCATGGGCGATCCTTCGGTGCCGCTCCCGCCGCCCAGCCCGGAGTTCGGGGCTGAGATGGGCAAGTTCATCGAGGAGGCGACCAAGGCCGGAGTGCTGGTCGCCACCGGCGGCCTGGGCCCTCTCGACCAGGCTGTCAGGGTGTCGCTCAAGGACGGCCAGTTCACCGTGCTCGACGGACCGTTCACCGAGGCCAAGGAGCTGATCGGCGGCTGGGCGCTGATGGAGACCCGCGATCGCGAGGAGGCGATCGAGTGGACCAAGCGGTTCCTTGCCCTCGTGGGCGAGGGCGAGAGCACGATCCGGCAGGTCTACTGACCGTTATCGCCCGCGGCGGGCCGTGCGCGGTGGCCGCCGTTGCCCTCGCGCAGCAGCAGGACGCAGCCGGGTGGTGCTGGAGCCGCGGACCCAGCACCACCCGGCCGACCCCGGCACCATGCCGCCGACTTGCCCCACCCGGCCGGCTGGTGGTGTCATCGGTTGTCGTGACGGCTTCGCAGACCCACGCCGCGGTCGAGACTGTCGTCCGGATGGAGTGGGCGCGGCTCGTCGCCGGGCTCGCCCGGTACACCGGCGACGTCGGGCTGGCCGAGGAACTCGCCCAGGACGCTGTGGTGGCCGCGCTGGAGCAATGGCCGGAATCCGAAGTTCCCCGCAACGCGGGAGCCTGGCTGATGACCGTGGCCAAGCGCCGGGCCGTCGATCTGTTCCGCCGGAACCGGGAACTGCACCACAAGTACGCCCAGATCGCCCGGGCACTGGAGGCCGAGGGGACCGCCGTCACCCCCGACTTCGACGCGGCGGTCTGCGACCGCATCGACGACGACCTGCTGCGGCTGATATTCACCGCGTGCCATCCGGTCCTCCCGGTGCAGGGCAGGGTCGCGCTGACGCTGCGACTGGTCGGCGGGCTGACCACCGCCGAGATCGCGCGCGCCTATCTCGCACCGGAGCCGACGATCGCGCAGCGGATTGTGCGAGCCAAGAAGACCCTGGCCAGCGCGCAGGTTCCGTTCGAAGTGCCGGGCCGCGAAGACCGGCCCGCCCGGCTCTCGTCCGTGCTGGAAGTCATCTATCTCATCTTCAACGAGGGCTACTCGGCCACCGCCGGCGACGACTGGATGCGCCCGGCGCTGTGCGAGGACGCGGTCCGCCTGGGCCGCATCCTGGCCCAGCTCGCCCCCGAGGAACCCGAAGTGCACGGGCTCGCCGCCCTGATGGAGATTCAGGCGTCCCGGGTCCAGGCCCGCACCGGGCCCACCGGAGAGCCCATCCTGCTGCTGGACCAGGACCGGCGACGCTGGGACCGGCTGCTCATCAACCGCGGGCTGGCCGCCCTGGCCCGGGCCGAAGAGCTGGGCGGGGCGCGCGGCCCCTACGCGCTGCAGGCCGCCATCGCCGCCTGTCACGCCCGGGCGTTCCGCCCGGACGACACCGACTGGGCGCGGATCACCAGCCTCTACGCGGTCCTGGCCGAGGTGCAGCCCTCGCCGGTGATCGAGCTGAATCGCGCGGTCGCGGTGTCGATGGCCTACGGCCCCCAGGCCGGCCTCGACCTGCTGGACCAGGTCGCCGCCGAGCCCTCGTTGCGCGGCTATCACCTGCTGCCCAGCGTCCGCGGCGACCTGCTGATGAAGCTGGGGCGCGCGGACGAGGCCCGGGCCGAATTCGAGCGCGCGGCGACCATGACCCGCAACGCGCCCGAGCGGGAGCTTTCCGTGCGGCGGGCCCGGATGGCCGCGGCCCAGGCCACTCGGGAAGGCCCGCCGTGATCGGGCGCGGGCGGATGGTCCCGACGACGCCGGCCACGGGCTTCTTCGCGCTCGTGGGCCCGGCACCCCCGCGGAGCCAGGCATGACGCGAACCCTGCTCTGGCGCGGCCTCGACGCGCCCCGGATGGAGATCGTGTACGCCGAGAGCCTTGATCGCGCGCACGGGACGCAGATCGGCGTGGCGTACGAGCTGCGCTGGCGGCTCGACGGCCCGGTCCTCGACCTCGGGCTGGCCGACGGGCCCTTGATCCGTGTCGAGCTGGGCGACGCGGACTTCTTCGACCTGGGTCACTCGGCCTTCTTCAATTCGCTGCCGGTCGCGCGGGACCGGCTGCTCGAACCGGGTCCGGCCCGAGAGTACACGATGCGGTTCGTCCGCGTTCCCGAGCTGACCGCCGAGCCCGCGTGGCAGCGTTACGAACCGCTGGGGAACCGGATGGTGCGGTACCGCTCGGCCGGTTTCGAGGCCGATATCAGCTTTGACGCCGACGGCTTCGTGACCCTCTATCAGGACTATCTCGAACGGGTGGGGTGAGGGATGCTGATCAAGGGCTGCCTGAACGGCGGCACCACCCGGCAGCAGCACCCGTCGGTGCCGCGCACGCCCGACGAGCTCGCGGCGGACGCGCAAGACGCGGTGCGCGCCGGCGCGGGGGCCATCCACGTGCATCCGCGCGATGCCTCCGGCAGCGAGACGCTGGAGCCGGACCCGGTCCTGGCGGCCGTCCGGGCCATCAGGTCCGCGGTTCCGCAGGTCCCGGTGGGCGTGACGACCGGGATCTGGGCGGTGGGCGGCGACCCGGCGCGCAGGCTGGAACTCGTATCAGGCTGGACCGGCGGCGACCGCCCCGACTTCGCCTCGGTCAACCTGTCCGAGCCGGGCGCCGATCCGCTGGCCGAGGTCCTGGCCGGGCTCGGGATCGCGGTCGAGGCCGGGGTCTGGACGGCCGAAGACGCCGAGCGGCTGGCCGCGAGCGCGTTCGGGCGCAACGTGATCCGGATCCTGATCGAGCCGCGGGACGACTCGCCCGAGGCCGCGGTGGCCACCGCCGCGCAGGCGGAAGGGGCCCTGGCCCAGCATGGCCTGCAGGCACCGCGGGTCCATCACGGCTACGGGATGGCGACCTGGCCGGTCATCCGGGCCGCCCTGCTGATGGGCCGGGACATCCGGGTCGGGCTCGAGGACACGGTCGTGCTGCCGGACGGC
>DASXLW010000025.1:0-33785 GCA_036496025.1 Streptosporangiaceae bacterium | reverse complement strand
CGCTTCGTCCCTGCTGAAAGGGGTTTACAACCCGAAGGCCTTCATCCCCCACGCGGCGTCGCTGCGTCAGGCTTTCGCCCATTGCGCAATATTCCCCACTGCTGCCTCCCGTAGGAGTCTGGGCCGTGTCTCAGTCCCAGTGTGGCCGGTCGCCCTCTCAGGCCGGCTACCCGTCGTCGCCTTGGTGGGCCGTTACCCCAACCAACTAGCTGATAGGCCGCGAGTCCATCCCTAGCCGGAATCCTTTCCACCACGACTGATGCCGATCGTGGTCATATCCGGTATTAATTCCGGTTTCCCGGAGCTATCCCGGTGCTAAGGGCAGGTTACTCACGTGTTACTCACCCGTTCGCCGCTCGAGTACCCCGAAGGGCCTTTCCGCTCGACTTGCATGTGTGAAGCACGCCGCCAGCGTTCGTCCTGAGCCAGGATCAAACTCTCCGTAGATGTCTATATGCAACCACGGGCCCTGCGCGCCCGGACCGAGGTCGCGGGCGGTCAGGCCACGTGGGCTGCTGACATTGGAGTGCCCCTCCCGGGACAGCCGGGCCTGCGAGCAGGCAGCAGACTGGCCGGTCAAGGCGATCTTGGCAATCTCGTCGTGGAAAGGGCACCCTGAATGGATGCACTCCCACTGACGGGGTTTGTGCATGTGCACTGGCTTTTGGCACGCTGTTGAGTTCTCAAGGAGCGGACGCACACCGTCCAAGGACTCTCGTCCTCATCAGGGGCAACCCTACGAACTTACCAGTTGTTCCCGGTCCGGGCAAATCTCTTGTCCGGACCTTGACTCCTGGCGTGGTTCTCTAGCGTAGCCGAGCGCCGGAACTGCTGAGACAACTCGCAGTCCCGGGACTCGGGCTGGCTGGTCCCCAGGGACTGGCCGCTCGTATCGCGGCCCGCTCTCCCTGGGGCATGTGAAACAGTAGCACCCTGGTCAGCTACGTCAAATCGACGACTACGCCGGCGACCGCTCGCTGACCAGCACCTCTACGCCCCCGACGGTCCGCCTACCCCGCCTGAGCACGAGGAACCTGCCGTGCAGGAGATCGTGGGCGGCCGGCACCTCATCCGCATCTGTGACCCTCCTGTTATTCAGGTACGCGCCGCCCTCCGCGATCGCCCTCCTGGCGGCCGATCTGCTCGGCACGATCCCGGTTCGCGCCATGAGCTCGCTGACCGCCGGAATCCGCGGTTCCGCCTGCACCGGCCCGGCGTTGCTCAGCACGCTCCGGGGAGCCAGCCGGACCGCATCGCGCGCGTCCGCGCCGCGGGAGCCGGCCGGATCCGGCACCACGTGCAGCGGGGCTGGCACCTGCACCGCGGTCGCGGGCACCTCGTCCAGCGCGGCGGCCAGCGTGGCCTCGTCCAGCGTCCCGAGGTCGCCCTGGCCGAACAGGGCCCGGCCGGCCGCCTCGGCGCGCGCACACTCCTGCGGCCCGTGGACGAGCGTCGTCACGTTCTGGGCCAGCACGCGCTGCGCCTCGCGGGCCGCGGGGCGCCGCAGCGTCGCCAACTCCAGCTCGGCGATCTCCTCGCGCGACCGGAACGTGAACACCCGCAGCAGCCCGCCGACCTCCGCGTCCGTCCGGTTGATCCAGAACTGGTAAAAGGCGTACGGGCTCATCAGGTCCGGGCTGATCCAGATGGCCCCGCCCTCGGTCTTCCCGTACTTGGTGCCGTCCGGCTTGGTGATCAGCGGCGTGGCCAGGGCGTGCACCGTGACGCCTTCGACCCGCCTGATCAGATCGACCCCGCTGACCAGGTTCCCCCACTGGTCGCTGCCGCCCACCTGCAGCGTGCAGCCGTGCCGGCGGTACAGCTCCAGGTAGTCCATGGCCTGCAGCAGCTGGTAGCTGAACTCGGTGTAGGTGATGCCGCTGCCGTCGAGCCTGGCCCGGACCGATTCCCGGGCCAGCATCTGGTTCACTGGGAAGTGCTTGCCGATGTCGCGCAGAAAGTCCAGCGCGGGCAGTTCCTGTGTCCAGTCCAGGTTGCTGACCAGGAGCGCGCTGCTGCGGCCGGGGCTGAAATCCAGGATCCGCTCGACCTCGGCGCGCAGCCGAGCCGTCCACTCCGCCACGACCTCGCGGGGATTCAGCACGCGCTCCGCTGACTTGCCGCTCGGGTCCCCGATCAGCCCGGTCGCGCCGCCGACCAGGCCGATCGGCCGGTGACCAGCCAGCTGGAGCCGGCGCAGTGTGAGCAGCAGCACCAGGTTTCCGATGTGCAGGCCCGGCGCGGTCGGGTCGAACCCCCCGTACGCGGTGACCTGACCCGAGGCGAATGCCGCGCGCAGCTCGTCCAGGTCGGTGGATGTGGCCAGCAGGCCACGCCAGGACAGCTCCTCGATGATGTCTGCCACTGCACCCTCTCCTGCCGCGCCCGTGCGGCGCGCCGGCCTCGCCCGTTTTCCATGATCGCGAAACATTGGCGCTGCTGTAACGCTGCTAATGCTTCGCGATCATGGGCGAATGCTCCACGGACAGGGTAGCGGCACGGTCACCGCGACGCCGAAGCGTTTGGCCGCCGGGGCACGTATGCCCGGTACGCCGACACCGTCGGATCGCCCGCGACCCAGAACCGCCACGGTTCATCCGCGGCCCGGCTGATGCCGACCCTGGGCCCGCGGCTGATCGTGCCCGTCGGCGTGGCCCGGCTTCCCCGGCGGATCCGCAGCACCGACCGGGGGTCGCAGGCATCCGCGCCGTCGAGTGCGCGGTCGATGCCGAGCGCCTGGCACAGCCGGGCCGGCCCGCGAGCCAGGTCGCGGTCGGCCGGGCCTGTCCCGGCGGACCGCGTCGCGGCCCGCCGCCGCCGGGCGAGATCCACCCCGGTCACGACGGCACCGGCGCGCAGCAGCACGGCCGAGGCGGTTCCCTCCGGCAGGCAGACCAGGTTCACGCAGAAGTGCATGCCATAGGTGAAGTACACGTAGGCGTGCCCCGGCTCGCCGAACATCACCGCGTTCCGCCTGGTCAGCCCGCGGTAGGCGTGCGAGGCGGGATCCGCCTGGCCGGCGTACGCCTCGACCTCGGTGAGGGCCACGGCGACCAGGCCGTCCGGCGATCCTGACTCCAGAACGCAGCCCAGCAGATCCGGCGCCACCTGCTGCGACGGGCGGGCAAAGAAGTCTCGGGGCAGCAACTCCCCGCGCCCCCCGCCCGCGCCGCCCGCCACGATACCGTCCGTCGCCATGTCGTCCGCTGCCATGTCGTCCGGTGCCATGTCGTCCGCCGACCGCCTCAGCGTTGCCCGGCACCCCAGTCGGCATCCTCGTCCACCCGGGCCCGCAGCGCGGCCAGTTGCTCGGCCACCCGCTCGCCGGCCGTGCCGCCGTGGGAGTTCCGCGATGCGATCGCCCCGGCCGCGGACAGCACCTCGCGCACGTCCGGCGTCAGGTGAGGTGACACATGGGCCAGGTCGGCGTCGCTCACCTGGCCGAAGTCCACCTCGTGGACCTGGCACCACACCACCAGGTGGCCGACGATCTCGTGCGCCTCGCGGAACGGCACGCCGCGCCGGACCAGCAGCTCGGCCAGGTCCGTGGCCAGCGAGAACCCTTCGGTGGCCGCGGACACCAGCCGCTGTGAGTGAACCCGCAGCGTGGCGACCAGCCCGGCCATGGCCGGCAGCACGACCAGCAGCGTGTCCACCGCGTCGAACACCGGCTCCTTGTCTTCCTGCAGGTCCCGGTTGTAGGCGAGCGGCAGCCCCTTGAGGGTGACCAGCAGCCCGGTGAGCCCGCCGATCAGCCGCCCGGCCTTGCCGCGGGCCAGCTCGGCCACGTCCGGGTTCTTCTTCTGCGGCATGATCGACGATCCGGTGGCGTAGGCGTCGTCGAGCTCGACCCAGCCGAATTCCTGCGATGCCCAGAGCACGATTTCCTCACCGAGCCGGGACAGGTGCACGCCGAGCAGGGCCGCCGCGAAGCAGAATTCCGCCGCGAAGTCCCGGTCGCTGACCGCGTCCATCGAGTTCGCCGCCGGGGCCGTGAAGCCGAGCTCGGCCGCCACGCTCGCCGCGTCCAGGCCCAGCGAGGACCCGGCCAGCGCCCCGGCGCCCAGCGGGCAGACGGCCGCCCGCACGTCCCAGTCGCGCAGCCGGCTCACGTCGCGGGCCAGCGCCTGGGCGTGCGCCAGCAGCTGATGCCCGAACAGCACCGGCTGAGCATGCTGCAGGTGCGTCATCCCCGGCGCCTGGGTGCCCGCGTGCCGCCCCGCCTGGTCGATCAGCGCGGTCTGCAGCTCAGCGACCCGGCACGCGATCAGCCGGGCCCGGTCCCGTAGGTACAGCCGCAGATCGGTGGCCACCTGGTCGTTGCGGCTGCGGCCGGCGCGCAGCTTCCCGCCGAGCGTCCCCAGCCGCTCAAGCAGCCCGCGCTCCAGGGCGGTGTGCACATCCTCGTCGGTGACCGCCGGCCGGAAGCTGCCGTCCCGGCAGGCCGCGTCGAGGTCGTCCAGGGCGGCCAGCATCCGGTCCAGTTCGTCATCGGTCAGCAGGCCGGCCTGGTGCAGCACCCGGGCGTGCGCGCGCGAGGCGAGCAGGTCGTAGGGCGCCAGCCGCCAGTCGAACTGGACGCTCACCGAGAGCCTGGCGAGCGCGTCGGCGGGGCCTGACTCGAACCGGCCGCCCCACAGGCGTGTCGGCGGCCCGGGCTTGTCGTTTCCCGCCATGCTCCTCCCGCCCCCGCCGGCCCGGTCCGCCGCGGGCGGCGTGGTCACGTGCCGCTCCGCGTGCCTGGCGCGGCGGCCCCGACCCGGCGGTCCCGGACCGCGGCCATCTTGCTCGGCAGGCCCCATAGCTCGACGAACCCCTTCGCCAGGGCCTGGTCGAACTCGTCGCCGGTGTCGTACGTGGCCAGCTTGTCATCGTAGAGGGAGGACGCGCTGCGCCGTCCGGTGACCACCGCCCGGCCGCCGTGCAGCCGCACCCGCACGTCCCCGCTGACGTGCCGCGACGCCGCCAGCATGAACGCGTCCAGGGCCTGCTTGAGCGGCGAGAACCACAGTCCGTCGTAGACCAGCTCGGCCCAGCGCTGCCCGGCCTGGCGCTTGAACCTGGCCAGGTCCCGCTCCAGGCACACGTTCTCCAGTTCCTGGTGCGCGGTGATCAGCGCGATCGCGCCCGGCACCTCGTAGATCTCCCGGCTCTTGATGCCGACCAGCCGGTCTTCCACCAGGTCCAGCCGCCCGACGCCATGCGCGCCAGCCCGCGCGTTCAGCTCGGTGATGATCTGCGCCGGGGTGCGCGAGGCACCGTCGATGCCCGTCACCACGCCGTCGGTGAAGCTCAGCACGAGCTCGTCCGGCTCGCGCGGCAGCGCCGGGTCGGACGTGTAGCTGTAGACGTCGTCGTGCGGCGTCTCCCAGATGTCCTCCAGGTGCCCGGTCTCGATCGAGCGGCCCCACAGGTTCTGGTCGACGGAATACGGCGACGACGACGTGACGTCGATCGGCAGCCGCTTCTCCTCGGCGAACGCGATCGCCTTGTCCCTGGTCATGCCGGAGTCCCGGACCGGGGCGAGCACCTTCAGGCCCGGCTCCAGCGTGGTCAGACCCACCTCGAACCGCACCTGGTCGTTGCCCTTGCCGGTGCAGCCGTGCGCGACCATCGAGGCGCCGTACTCGCGGGCCACCCGGGCCAGGTGCGTCACGATCAACGGCCGCGACAGCGCCGAGACCAGCGGGTACCGGTCCATGTAGAGGGCATTGGCGCGCAGGGCGGGCATGCAGTACTGCTCGCCGAATTCCGCGCGCGCGTCCACCACGGCGGCGTCGGCCGCGCCGCAGGCCAGGGCCCGCTTCCTGATCGTCTCGAGGTCTTCGCCGCCCTGGCCGACGTCCATCGCCAGGGCGATCACCTCGGCCCCGGTCTGCTCGGCGATCCAGCCGATGGCGACCGACGTGTCCAGGCCGCCCGAGTATGCGAGTACCACGCGCTGCGTCATAACCATGTCCCGTCTTGTCTTTTCCGTCGTTTCTGACTAGGCCCGGACGTCCGTACCGGACCGCCGTGCCTGGTGCCGCTCGGCCAGCCGGAGGAGCTCACGGGCCAGCGCGTCGCCGCCGGCCGGGTCCCTGGCGATGATCAGCACGGTGTCGTCGCCGGCCACCGTGCCGAGAATCGACGGCCAGGCGGCGTGATCGATGACCGAGGCGAAGTACTGTGCCGCGCCCGCCGGGGTGCGCAGCACCAGCAGGTTCGCGCTGGCCTCGGCTGAGGTCAGCAGCTCGGCGGCGACCCGGGCTAGCCGGCTCCCCGCCGGATCGGCGGGCTCGTCGGCCGCCGGGCCGGCCAGCACGCCGCCCGGCCGCGACCCCGGCCCGCCTGGCTCGCCCGGCAGCGCGTAGACCAGCGATCCGCCCGCCCCGCGCAGCCGCACCGCGCCGAGGTCCTCCAGGTCCCGGGAAAGCGTGGCCTGGGTGACGTGGGTGCCCTCGGCCGCCAGCAGTTCGGCCAGTTCCTCCTGAGACCGCACCTGCGCACGGGTCAGGACGGCCGCGACCCTGGCCTGCCGCGCCACCTTCGTGATCGGGCTGGCGGCGGTCACGACCGGGCCTCGAGCAGCCAGGTCAGCAGCGCCTTCTGCGCGTGCAGCCGGTTCTCCGCCTGATCCCAGACCACGCACTGCGGGCCGTCGAGGACTCCGGCGGCGATCTCCTCGCCGCGGTGCGCGGGCAGGCAGTGCAGCACGATAGCGCCGGGCCGCGCGAGGGCGAGTTTTTCTTCGTCCAGTCCGAACGGGGCCAGCGCGGACATTCGCTCGGCCCGCTGGTCTTCCTGCCCCATGGACGCCCACACATCGGTGGCCAGCACGTCGGCGCCGGCCGCCGCGGCGCCGGCGTCGTCCAGCACCTGCGCGCTGCCGCCGGTGCGGGCGGCGATCGCCGCGGCCGCGGCCAGCACCGCGGGGTCGGGCTGGTAGCGCGACGGCCCGGCGATCCGTACGTGCAGCCCCGCGGTGGCCCCGCCGAGCAGGTAGGAGTGCGCCATGTTGCTGGCCCCGTCGCCGAGGAAGGCCAGGGTCAATCCGGCCAGCCGGCCATGGGCTTCCCTGATCGTCTGCAGGTCGGCGAGCACCTGGCAGGGGTGAAAGGCGTCGGTCAGCGCGTTGACCACCGGGACCTGGCTGGCCGCCGCCATCTGCTCGATCCGGTCCTGGCCGAAGGTGCGCCATACGATCGCCGTGGCCTGCCGGCCGAGCACCCGGGCGGTGTCGCCGACCGGCTCACCCCGGGACAGCTGTGACGACTGCGCGTCAATGATCAGCGGCATGCCGCCGAGCTCGGCGATGCCGACCGCGAACGAGATCCTGGTCCGGGTGGACGGCTTGTCGAACAGCACCGCGACCGTGCGCGGACCGGCCAGCGGCCGGTAGCCGAACCTGTCCTTCTTCATCGCGTCGGCCAGGTCGAGCACCGCGGCCTGCTCGGCCGGCGACAGGTCATCGTCGCGCAGGAAGTGGCGTGGCATCAGGCCTCCTGTCCACGGTGGGCGGTCACCGGACGCGCCGCCACGGGAGCCGGGCCGCCCGGGCCCGCGGCGGCCGCGTCCAGTATGGACGGCAGCGCGGCGGTGAACGCGGCCGCCTGCGCGCTGCTCAGGATCAGCGGCGGGGCGAGCCGGATCGCGTCCGGCTGCACCGCGTTGACCAGGTACCCGTGACTGAGGCCGGCGGTCTCGGCCAGCCCGGCCGCCGGCCGGTTCAGCATGATGGCCAGCCACAGCCCGCGGCCGCGCACCCCGGCCAGCAGCGGGTGCGTGATCGCCGAGATGCCGTCGGCGAGCTGGGCCCCGATCGCGGCCGCGTGCCCGAGCAGCCCGTCGGTCTCGATCGTGTCCAGCACGGCCAGCGCGGCCGCGCAGGCCACCGGGTTGCCGCCGAACGTGCTGCCGTGATCGCCCCGGTCCAGCGCGGTGCCGCACTCTCCCAAGCCGATGCAGGCGCCGATCGGCAGCCCGCCGCCGAGGCCCTTGGCCAGGGTGAGCACGTCGGGCCGCACGCCGTCCTGCTGGTGCGCGAACCAGCGGCCGGTCCGCCCGATCCCGCTCTGGATCTCGTCCAGGACCAGCAGGGCGCCCGCGCTGTCACAAGCATCGCGCGCGGCTTGCAGGTACCCGGCCGGGGCGGGCACGACGCCCGCCTCGCCCTGGCAGGGCTCGAGGAACACCGCCGCGCAGTCCTCGCGAACCGCGTCCCGCAGCGCGGCCGCGTCGCCGTAGGGCACGAACCGCACGCTCAGCCCGAACGGCCCGAACGGGTCGCGGATCGACGCCTTCCCGGTCAGCGCGAGCGCGCCCCTGGTCCGGCCGTGGAAGCTGCCCGCCGCGGCCACGACCACCCCGGGCTCCCGACGCCCGCGCTTGGCCTGGGCGCGCCGCACCACCTTGAGCGCGGCCTCGTTGGCCTCGGCGCCGGAGTTGGCGAAGAAGATCCGGCCGTCGGCGCCGAGCAGCGCGAGCAGCCGCTCGGCCAGCTCGACCTCGCGCTCGTGCAGGTACAGGTTGCTGGTATGGGCCAGCACGGTGACCTGCCGGGCCACGGCCTCGCTGATCGCCGGGTGCCCGTGGCCGAGCGCGCTCACCGCGATGCCCGCGATCAGGTCCAGGTACTCCCGGCCGTCGGCATCCCACACCCGGCAGCCCTGGCCGCGGGCGAGCGCCACCCTGGGCTGCCCGTAATTCGGCATCATCGACGCCGCGTACCGCTCGATCAGCCGCTGCGACCCGGTCACGGCCGCCCTCCCCCCGGCACGACCATGGTGCCGATGCCGGAGTCGGTGAAGATCTCCAGCAGCACCGCGTGCGGCAGCCTGCCGTCCAGCACGTGGGCCTGCGGCACCCCGCCGCGGACCGCGTTGAGGCAGGCCGTCATCTTAGGGATCATCCCGGCGCTGAGCCCGGGCAGCATGGCCTCAAGTTCCGCGATCGTGAGCTCGCTGATCACGGGGCCGGACGGGTTCTGCGGATCCGGGTCTGGTCCTGGCCAGTCCGCGTAGAGGCCGGGCACGTCGGTGAGCATGACCAGCTTGGCCGCGCCGAGCGCGGCGGCCAGCGCGCCGGCGGCCGTGTCCGCGTTGACGTTGTAGACCTCGCCGCTGCGGCCGGCCGCGACGCTGGACACCACCGGGATGCGTCCGTCGGCGAGCAGGGCGCGCACCGCGCCCGGGCTGACCGCGGCAATCTCCCCGACCAGGCCGATGTCCACGGCCTCGCCGTCCACGATGGCCGGCTTGCGACGCGCGGTGAACAGGTTCGCGTCCTCGCCCGACATCCCGACCGCGAACGGCCCGTGCCGGTTGATCAGGCCGACCACGTCCCGGTTCACCTGCCCGGTGAGCACCATCCGGACCACGTCCATGGTCTCCGGCGTGGTCACCCGCAGCCCGGCCGTGAACGTGCTGGCCAGCCCCAGCCGCTCCAGCTGCTCAGTGATCTGCGGGCCGCCGCCGTGCACCACGACCGGGCGCAGCCCGGCGTAACGCAGGAACACCACGTCCTGGGCGAACCCGGCCCGCAGCGCATCGTCGGCCATCGCGTGCCCGCCGTACTTGATCACGACCGTCCGGCCGTGGAACCGGTTCAGCCAGGGCAGCGCCTCGATCAGCGTCGCGGCCTTGGCGATCGCCTCCTGGCCGCCCCGCGTCCCTGGGCTCTGCGTGCTCGCGTTCATGTTGAGTACGCGGTGTTCTCGTGCACGTAGGCCACGGTCAGGTCGGTGGTGGTGATCGTCGCGGAGGCCGGCCCGGCGGCCAGGTCGATCGTGATCGTCACGTCGCGCGGGCGCAGGTCCACCTTGGCCCGGTCGTCGGCGGCGTAACCGTTCCGGCAGACCCAGATTCCGTTGATGGCCACGTTGAGCTGGTCCGGCTCGAACACTGCGTCGGTGGTCCCGGCCGCGGACAGTACCCGGCCCCAGTTCGGATCCTGGCCGGCGATCGCGCACTTGAGCAGGGCGCTGCGGGCCACCGCGCGGCCGACGGTGACCGCGTCCCGCTCGCTCGCGGCGCCGACCACCTCGACCGCGATCGCCTTGCCCGCTCCCTCGGCGTCGAGCTGCAGCTGGCGGGCCAGGTCGGCGCACACTGCGGTGAGCTGGCCGGCGAACTCCCCCGGCTCCGGGCGCACCCCGGACGCTCCGCTGGCCAGCAGCAGCACGGTGTCGTTGGTGGACATGCACCCGTCGGTGTCCAGCCGGTCGAAGGTCACCGCGGCGGCGCGGCGCAGCGCCCGGTCGAGCTCGGCGGCGGGCAGGTCGGCGTCGGTGGTGAGCACGCAGAGCATGGTGGCCAGCGACGGCGCCAGCATGCCCGCGCCCTTGGCCATCCCGCCGATCGCGTAACCGCCGGGCGCGCCGCGGCCGGGCACTCCGCCGCCCGGCCCGGTGCCGCCGGTCACGGTGCCGGCAGTCACGGTGCCGGCAGTCACGGTGCCGCCGGGCCCGGTGCGGCCGCTGGCCGCGCCGCCCCGCCGGAACGCGATCTTGACCACCGTGTCCGTGGTGCGGATCGCGTCGGCCGCGGCCGGGCCGCCGCTCCGTGATGCCTGGGCCGCCGCGACGTCCACCCCCGGCAGCAGCCGGTCCATGGCCAGCCGCTCGCCGATGAGGCCGGTGGAGCACACCGCGATCTCGCCGGCCGAGTCAGTGAGCCGCGCCGCCAGCCGTTCGGCAATCTCATGGGTATCGGCGAAGCCGGCGGGCCCGGTGCACGCGTTCGCGCCACCCGAGTTGAGGGCCACCGCGCGGACCCGGCCGCCGCGGACGACCTGGCGGGTCCACAGCACGGGGGCGGCCTGCACGCGGTTGGCGGTGAAGACCCCGGCCGCGGCACGGGACGGGCCGTCGTTGACGACCACGGCGACGTCGCGCGCGCCCGCCGCCTTGAGCCCGGCCGCCACCCCGGCCGCGCGGAAGCCAAGCGGCGCGGTCACGCTCACGGGGCTACCCCGTTCGCGGTCAGGCCGGCCGTCTCGGGCAGGCCGAGCATCAGGTTGGCGCACTGCAGCGCCTGGCCGGCGGCGCCCTTGCCCAGGTTGTCCAGCGCCGCGACCGCCACCGCCCGGCCCGCGTGCTGGTCCGCCGCCACCTGGAGGTGGACGGCGTTCGACCCGGCGGTCGCGGCGGTGGTCGGCCAGCTACCCTCGGGCAGCAGCCGGATGAACGGCTCGCCAGCATAGGCGCGACCTACCGCGTCCCGGAGCGTTCCGGTGCCGGCGCCGGCGGCCAGCCGGGCCGTGCCGGTGGCCAGGATGCCGCGCGGCATCGGGGCCAGCAGCGGCGTGAAGCTGACGGTGACGGGTCCCGGCGGCCCGTCCTGCGTGATCGACGTACCGTTGGCGGCCTCCTGGGGGCTGCAATATGCCATCGACCACCCCGGGCCAGCGGCGACCGCCGCGCCCAGCGCCTGCTCTATCTCGGGCGTATGCCGGTGCGCGCCGCCGGCCTGGTACACGCTGACCGCGCCCATCACCTCGCTGCCGAGCAACTCGGGCCGGGCCGTCCGGCCCGCCCCGGACGTTCCGGACGCGGCCACGATCACGATGTCGGATGGCTCGGCCAGGCCGGCAGCCAGCAGCGGCGCGAGGGCCAGGATCGCCGCCGTGGCGTAACAGCCCGGCACGGCGACCCGATCGGCGGCCCGGATCCGGGCCCGGGCGGCGGGCAGCTCGGGCAGTCCGTAATCCCACTGGCCGGCGTGCGGGCCCGGATAGAACCTGGCCCAGGCGGCCGGGTCGGCCAGCCTGAAGTCGGGACCCAGGTCGACGATCTTCACCGGGCCGGGGAGCTGCGCGGCCAGTACCGCGGACTCCCCCGCTGGCAAGGCGAGGAAGACCAGGTCGGCACCGGACAGCGGCGCGGCTGCGGTAGGGACGAAGGCCTGGCCGGCCAGCTGGCTGAGATGGGGGTGTACGTCGGTCACCGGCCTGCCCGCGTTCGAGGAGGCGGCGACAGGGCCTATCTCTACGTCAGGGTGCGCGACCAGCAGCCGCAGCAGCTCCCCTCCGGCGTAGCCGCTCGCCCCGGCCACCGCGACCCGCGCACCCACGGCATCTCCCTCACGATTGCGGCTGTGTCCACCCGGCCGTGCTCGCGGGCCGCGGACTGGCTACTTGAGAAATTATGCAATCTAGTGGCAGATTATGCAAACTGGTGCGGTCGCCGAATCCGGCCGTCCGGTAACCGGGAAGCAGGCTTTGGCGGTCCGGGCGGACGGCGGCATGATGAGAGCCTGCCCGGAGGGTGCGGAAAGGAGAAGCCCCATGCGACGCTCGCGGTTGGCTGCCGCCGGGCTCGCCTTGCTCATCGCCGGCTGCGGCGCCTCGCCGGCTCCGCAGAGCGGCCCGCCGCACGCCTCCGAGCCTCCCTCGCCCACCCAGCTGGCACCCCCCCGCGCCACCTGCGGTACCACGCGTACCGCGGTCAACGTGCCGGTGATCATTGAGGTCGAGAGGGGCGCCGCCGCCTGCTCGCTGGCCATGCGGATCCAGGACGCGTACACCGCCGAAGTGCGGGCCGGGCGCGTGCGGGGCACCGGAGGCGGCGCGCCGCTGCAGGTGGACGGCTGGACCTGCCAGGGCGAAGACACCCCCACGATCGTGCAGACCGGCGAGGCATCGCAGTGTCACCGGGGCGGAACGCAGATCGTCGCGGTGCTGGACCTGCGGGCCACCCCGACGCCCTCGGGATCCTCCGGCTGAGCACGCCCCGCGGACATACACTCACTGCGGAGGGACCGTGGATCTTGTCACCAAGTACCTGGTTCGGATCTGGCCCGCTGACGCCGAGCCGCCGGAGATGATCCAGTCCGAGATGTGCTCCCCGGAGAGCGCGACGTCGGGACAGGCGGGCAACGACAGCGCCGAGATCCGGGCGATACGCAACTGGGCGCAGCAGCACGCGAACATGGACGGGATCCGCTACTCGTTCGAGGTGTGCCGGGACAGCATGGTGGCCGCGCTGTCCGGCGGCGGCAGCAGTCACCGGGTGGTGGAACCGATCGCCGAGGGCACCTGCCGACCGCGCGAACCCGCCCCTTAGCCGGAGAACGCTCAGCGGGCCGCGTCCGGGGGCGGTGGGTCATCAGCCGACCGGGGCGTCACAGCGCCCCGCCCTGCGCCGGTCGCCTCGCCGGTAACCATGTGCACCTGATTTCGTCCGGCTTCCTTGGCCCGGTATAGCGCGCCGTCGGCCGCGGCGAGCAGTTCGGTCAGGTCGCGACGGTAGCTGTCCAGCGCCGCCACCCCGATGGACACGGTCACGCGCACAGGGTCGGCACCGGGATGGTCCGGGGCCCGGATCGGCGCGCCGGCGATGTAGGCCCGGATCCGCTCGGCGATCCGGTAGGCGTCGTGCTCGCGGGTCTGCGGCAGCAGCAGCACGAACTCCTCCCCGCCGAACCGGCCAACCAGGTCGTACTCGCGCAGCAGCAGCTTGAACGCGTCGCCGATCTCCTTCAGCGCCCGGTCGCCGACCAGGTGGCCGTAAGTGTCGTTGACCGTCTTGAAATGGTCGATGTCCACCAGCGCGACCGCCAGCGGCGTCCTGGTCCGGGCCGCGCGCGCCACCTGGGTCGCCGCCTCACGTTCCCAGGTCCCGGCGTTCAGCAGGCCGGTCTTGCCGTCGATCCGGGACGCGTGCACCAGCTGGTCATGGCGGAGCGAGCGCTGCAGCAAGGTCACGAACGGCAGCGCGAAGACCGCCACGAACAGGTTCGTCATGACCCCGTAGGCGATCACCACGGCGATGCACATCTCGGCCAGGTCGTTGTACAGCGGTTCACGCTGGAACAATGACCGCACGACCTGAGCGCCCGGGTCGCTGCCCTTGACCACGGTGCCGATGAGCAGCTTGTTTACTGCTGAGTGGACCAGGACAGCCAGCACCGCCAGCAGGCTCCAGGCCCCGGCGCGGCCGAATGATCCGGGGGCGACGGTATGGAGCGTCCCGGCCAGGCCGTGGAAGGTGACGGAGGCCGCCCCCAGGGACAGGCCCCCCGCCGCGGCGCTGAACGCCCGCCGGTGCGGCAGCGTGCGCCGGATCCGCCACTGCACAAGGGTTACCCGGAAGATCGGGGCGATCAGCGCGAACACCGGCGGGAGCAGGAGCGCGATCGGCAGTTCCCAGACGCCGAAGACATCCTTGGTCAGCCCGGCAGTCTCGCCGGCCCTGCGGGTCAGCTCGACCGATGCGGCGCTGCACGCCAGCAGCACGCCGAACACCGCCAGATCGCGGGGCCGCAGCGAGGTGGCCGAGCCGGCCACGCCGATGGCTGCGGCATAGGCGGCCAGCACGGCCAGCACGAAACAGACCAGCCACCGGGGCAGGGTCCACAGGGGCCAGCTCGGGACCGCGAGAACGTGCCCGCGCACGCGCTGGTGCACGCCTGCGCTCACTGGCACCTCCTCGGGCCGGCCTGCCACGCCCGTCTCCAGAACGATAGCGCTGAGTGCGGACGCTGACCCGCATTGTCACAGACGGAGCCGGGCTGCCGTCAAGCCTAAAGCAGTACGCCGATCCGGCGCACAAGATGTCAACTCGGCCGTAACGCCAGTCACTCGCGCCCTGACGTGGCTATCCTGGCCGGCGAGCGGTTACGTTAAGAACGTTTCAGGCATAGGCCGGCACGGCTCGGGGGAACGAACACGTGCCATGCGCATACGCCAGGGGAAGGCATGCGCAGCCGAGCTACGGGAAGGAGACCGGCCATGCGTGGCGAAGGCTGGACCTGAGGGTAGCCCCTCGCGGACGGCCAGGATCATCAGGGACCCTGGCGTGGGTAGTCGTGGCTCTGATCCGGCCGGCTTCGTGACTGCTCCGTGACCGTCCGGAACAGTGAACCGCTGGCGGCCGTCGGGCGCACCCGTGAGCCCGCGCGCCGTCAGATCGCGTCCGGCAGGATCAGCTGCCGCGCAGGACCGCGCCCACCCGGTCCGCCGCCTCGGCGACGGCCGCGTCCCGCAGCGACGATGTCTCCTCTACGGTGAGCGTGCGGTCGGGCGCGCGGAACCGCAGCGTATAGGCCAGCGACTTGCGTCCCTCGCCGGCCTGCTCCCCGGTGTACAGGTCGAACAGCCTGACGTCCTCGAGCAGTCCGGCGGCGCCGGCCTTGGCCACGCCCTCCGTGAGCGCCTCCTGCACGTCGGCGGCCGGCACGGCCGCCGGCACGATCAGCGCCACGTCCTGCGTCGCGACCGGATACGGCGACACCCGCGGCGGCCGGATGCCCGGCGCGCCCTCGGCCGCGGCCTCGAGTACCGGAACATCGATCTCCATGGCGCTGGTCCGCTCGGGCAGGCCGAACGCCTGGACCACCCGCGGATGCAGTTCTCCCGCGTGCCCGGCCAGCCACTCGTGACCCTCGGCGGACGACACGAATATCGCCGCGCAGCGCCCGGGATGCCAAGGCGGGTACTCGGCGGCGCGCACCTTGACCGGTACCCGGGCGGCCTCGCACACCTCGCGGGCCGCCTGCACCGCGTCGGCCCAGGATGCGGCCCGTCCCTCGCTGCCCCACCAGCCGGGCTGCTCGCGCTGGCCGGCCAGCACGACGGCCACCCGCAGCGGCTGGTCGGGTAGCTCGGCGTCCAGAGCGCTCAGTTCCTCGACCGACGGAGCATGGTCCACGGCGAGGATGGGCGCGATGCCGTGGCTCCCCAGCCGCGGGAGGAACACCAGCCCCATCTCGAACAGAGCCACGTCGGCGAACCCGCGGCCGACGTTGCGGGCCAGCACGCGCAGCAGGCCGGGCAGCAGTGTGGTGCGCAGCTGCGGCTCGTCGTCGCTGAGCGGGTTGGCGAGCTTCACCGCCGGGCGGCGCGAGTCCTCGGGCGGCAGCTGGAGCGCGTCGGCGTCGGCCTGCGAGCCGAACGGCCAGCTGAGTACCTCCACGTAGCCCGCGCCCGCCAGCGCGCGGCTCACGCTGCGGCGGGTCCGCTGCCTGGCGGTCAGCCCGCGGCCGGCATGCGCACGCGGCATCGTGACCGGGATGTTCTCGTATCCCTCGAGGCGGATGACCTCCTCAGCCAGGTCGCTTGGATCGGTGAGATCGGGCCGCCAGGACGGCGGGCTGACCACGAGCGCGGCCGCCGACCGGTCATGCCGGCCGTGCTCGGCCCGCAGGTGCCTGCCGTCGGCGGGCAGGTGGCCGTCCGGGGCGCCGGCCGGGGCCGCCAGCTCGCAGCCGACCTCGCGCAGCCTCCGCACCACGGTGTCCCGGCCGTATACGACGCCGGCCACCTCGTCCGGGTAGCTCACCGGCATCGTGATCGTCACCTGCGGCACCGGCACCTGCGCGTGCGTACGGCCCGGGACCACGCTGGCGCCGCCGAACGAGGCCAGCATCGACACCGCCCGGGCGGAAGCCCGCAGTGGCAGCTCCCGGTCCACGCCGCGCTCGAACCGGTAGGACGCCTCGGTGCTCAGCTTGTGCCGCCTGCCCATCCGGGCGGTTCCCTCGGCCGAGAAGTGCGCGGCCTCGATGACCAGGTCGGACGAGTTCTCGTCGATCTCGGTGGCGATGCCGCCTATCGTGCCCGCCATCGAGATGGGCCCGGAGGAATCGGTGATGAGGATGTCGTCGGGGTCGAGCGTGCGCACCACGTGGTCGAGGGTCTCCAGTCGCTCCCCCGGATTGGCCCGCCGCACCACGATGGGCCCGTTGAGCTTGGACCGGTCGAACGGGTGCAGCGGCTGGCCGAGCTCGAGCATCACGTAGTTCGTGATGTCCACGGCCAGCGAGACCGCGCGCAGCCCGCTCCTGGCCAGCCGGACCCGCATCCACAGCGGCGTCCTGGCCGCGGCGTCCAAACCGTGCACCTCACGCAGCACGAACCGGTCACAGGCGGTCGGGTCGGCGATGCTCGCCGGGTACACCTCCGGCGCCGCGTTGGCCGCGGGCCCGGCCGCGTCGTCGGCGGGGCCGGTCCCGGCCGGGTCCGTGAACTCCACGCCGTACGCGCTGGCCAGTTCCCGCGCCACCCCGCGGACCGACAGGGCATAGCCGCGGTCCGGAGTGACCGCGATGTCGAGCACCACGTCGGGCAGGCCGGCGTAGTCCGCGAAGTCCGCGCCCAGCGGCGCGTCGGCGGGCAGCACGAGGATCCCGGTGTGCTCGTCGCCGATGGCCAGCTCGTCGGGCGAGCAGATCATCCCGGCCGACATCCGCCCGTAGGCCTGCCTGGCCCCGATCCGCACGCCGCCGGGCAGCTCGGCCCCGGGCAGCGCGAGAGCGACCCGGTCACCGACGGAGAAGTTGACCGCGCCGCAGATCACCCCGTGCGGCTCGCCGCCCTCGCCCGACGTGAGCCGGACGAACCTGATCGGCTTCTTGTACCCGGCCAGCTCCTCGATCTCCAGCACCTCGGCCACGACCACGCCACGGACATCGTGGCCCACCCGCTCGGCCGACTCCACCTCGAGCCCGGCCGCGGTCAGCCGCCGCGCCACCTCGTCGGGCTGCGCCCCGTCATCGTCGATGGGCGCGTACTCGCGCGCCCAGGACAGCGGGATCAGCATGTCAGAGCTCCGTTCCGAACGCGGCGGAGAACCGCACGTCGCCCTCGATGGTGTCCCTGATGTCGGTGACCCCGTAGGCGATCATCATGGTCCGCTCGATGCCCAGCCCGAAGGCGAACCCGCTGTACCGGTCGGGATCGATCCCGCAGGCCACGAGCACCCGCGGGTTGACCATCCCGCACCCGGCGATCTCGATCCAGCCCTGTGACTTGCACACCCGGCATGGCTCGCCGCCCGGCCGGGCCGACACGCCGCGGCATACGTGGCATTCCATCGAGACGTCCCCCGACGGCTCGGTGAACGGGAAGAAGTCGGGCCGGAACCTGGTCCGCAGGCCCTCGCCGAACATCGCGTCCACGAACGCCTGTATCGCGCCGCGCAGGTCGGCCATGGTCAGCCCCTCGTCCACCGCCAGCCCCTCGATCTGGTGGAACACCGGGCTGTGGGTGGCGTCGAGTTCGTCGGTGCGGAAGCACTTCCCCGGGCTCACCACGTACAGCGGCAGCTGGCGGGTCAGCATGGCCCGGATCTGCACCGGCGAGGTGTGCGTGCGCAGCACCATCCCGGAATCCTGCTTGCCGTCCGGCCCGGCCACGAACAGGGTGTCCTGCATGGCCCGGGCCGGATGGTCGGGCGGGAAGTTGAGCGCGTCGAAGTTGTACCACTCGGCCTCGACCTCGGGACCCTCGGCCACCTCGTAGCCCATCGCGACGAACACGTCGGACAGCCGCTCGGCGACCAGGGTGTCCGGGTGCCGGGCGCCGCGCATCGAGCGGCGGGTGGGCAGCGTGACATCGACGGTCTCCGCGGTGAGAATCCGCTCGTCCCGCTCCGCCTCCAGCGCAGCCGTGCGCTCGCCGATCGCCTGCCGTACCTGTGCCCGCGCGGCACCCACCCGCTTGCCGGCCTCGGCGCGGGCGGCGGGCGGCAGCGCCCCTATCTCGGCGCTGGCCGCCGTCAGCGGCGCGCGGTCCCCGAAGTGGGCCAGCCGGGCGGTCTTGAGCTCGTCCAGGTCCCCAGAGGCGGCGATGGCCGCCAGCGCCTCGTCCCGGGCGCGCGCTACCTCATCGTCGGAAAGCACGGCCGCCTCCACCGGGTCGTACTGCTTGCTGCCTGCAGACATCTCGTGGTCTCCTGCCCGCGTGCCTGACATCGTCCGATCGCCGCACCGCATCCGGCGTGGCTCGGCCGCGAGGTAGCCGGACGCCGGCATCCCGGGATGCGTGCGATGCTTGCTGCTGCCGAACCCGCCGGGCCGAAGTCCCCTGGTAGGGGAACGAGCCCCGGACCTCCCCGCTTCGTCAGCCGAAGTCGGGCGCCCCGGCGGGCATCGTAAATCGAAATTCCGCGCCGCCCTCGGGGGCCTTCAGCACAGCGATCGTACCGCCATGCGCCTCGACCAGGCCCTTCACGATGAACAGCCCGAGGCCGGTTCCCCCGCGGCGCTTGGCCCGCCAGAACTGACGGAAGACCCGGGGCGCGAGCTCGGGCGCCACGCCCTCACCCTGATCGCGCACGGAAACAGCGACGGTCTGGGCACTGCTGCCCGGGCCGCCGCGGGCATCCGCCGGCTCCACCACGACACTTACGGTACCAGCGCCGTGCCGCAGCGCGTTCTCCACCAGGTTGCCGATGATCTGATCGAGCTTGTCCTGGTCCAGCCAGGTCTCGGGCAGCGCGTCGCTGACCTCCAGCCGGAACCGCTCGGGATGCTCGCCGGCCGCGACGTGGCCGGCGATGACCATCCGCGCCCGCGCGGGGATGTCCACCTGCTGGCGGTGCACCTCCAGGCGCCCGGACTCGATCCGGGACACGTCCAGCAGGTCGGTGATGAGCCTGGTCACCCGGTCCGCGTCCGCATTGACGGTCTCGAGCATGACCCGCTTCTGGTCGTCGGTGAACCGGTGCCACTTGGCCAGCAGGGTGGCAGTGAAGCCCTTGACGCTGGTCAGCGGCGAACGCAGCTCGTGTGCCACGGTCGAGACCAGGTCGGCGCGGCTTCGCTCGAGCCGGGCACGCTGCTCCGCGCCCCGCAGGCTGATCACCAGGCGGCGCACCCGCCGCGGTGCCGCAGGCTCCCGCCGCCGCTCGCGGATATAGGCCATCGTGGTCAGGATCTCGGTCCCGTCCGGCAGGTACAGGGACGCCTCGGGATGCCTGGTCCTGGTGCTCAGCCCGTGGTACGGGTCGGCGCAGGCCCAGCAGTTGCGGCCCTCGGCATCGCGCAGCGGAAGCACGTCGTGGACGTTCCGGCCCAGCGCGTCGCGGGCCGGCGTCCCGGTCAGCCGCGCGGCAGCGGCGTTGAAGACCTGGACCCGGCCGTCCTGGTCAGCGATCACCAGGCCGTCCGGCAGGTCGTCCGCGATGACCAGGCTGGCCGGGGTGTCGGGCCGGCCGGCCAGATCCTCGGCGTCACCCGGGCGGGCGACGGCCTCGCCCTGGCTGGCCGGGTCCCAGGCGGGAGCGCAGCCCGCGCGGTAGCTGCCCGCACGATAGCCGCCGACCCGGCCCCTCGTGCCCGTCATGACCTCATCCGTTCCGTCTGCCCTCCGCCCGGCCTGGCGTGCCGCGGATCCAGCCTGAGCGCCGGCCCGCTGCCGTCCGCCCTGCACGAGCGTAACGGAATGCGGTCAGACTCTAGCGTGTCGCAGTGGCCCAGCGGGAGTCCCTAATTTCGGGTAGATCTACCGCTATAGCCTGATATGTGCGGAAATGTCCGATCTGCAGGCTTCCGCTTCGACCCGCCTGCCAGGGGATTCTCGTTTTGTCGCGGTTTCGGGCCGCGCCACCGTAACTCCGCTGCAGCCCGCTCTCATCCGCGCCGCTGCGCCCGGGCCGAGCCGTACAGGCACACCGCGGCCGCCGCGGCCAGGTTCAGGCTCTCCGCCCGGCCGTAGATCGGGACCGCGACGGTCTCGTCGGCGAGGGCCAGCAGGTCATCGGGCAAGCCCCAGGCCTCGTTGCCGAACAGCCACGCGGTCGGGCCGGACAGCTCGCCCGCATCGGCAAGCTCGTCGAGGGAGCGCCGGCCGCGACCGTCGGCGGCCAGGATGCGCAGCCCGGCCGCGCGCAGCGAGGCAGCGGCCTCGGCCGCGCTCACTCCGGCCACAACGGGCAGGTGGAAGAGGCTGCCCGCGGTGGCCCGGACGCACTTGCCGTTGTACGGGTCCACCGAGGCAGTGGAGAACACGACACCGTCGGCGCCCGCGGCGTCCGCCGTACGAAGCACCGTGCCCGCGTTGCCCGGGTCCCGCACGTAGGCGAGCACCACCGCCAGTCCCGGCCGCGCCGCGGTCAACTCGGTCAGCGGGACGTCAATGAACGCGCAGACGCCGAGCACGCCCTGCGGGGTGATCGTCTGCGCCAGGCTCGCCATCACCTCGCCGCTGACCAGGTGCACCTCTGCTCCCTGGCGGCGGGCCTGGTCGGCCAGCCCGGCGTGCCGGGTGCTGCCCTCGGCGGTGACGAACAACTCGGTGAGCCGGGCCTGATAGGCGAGCGCCTCGGCCACCGACTGCGGGCCTTCGACCAGGAAGGAGCGGGCACGCTGCCGCAGAGCCCGTTTCCCCAGCTGGCGCGCCGCCCGCACCCGGGGCGAACGGATCCCGGCCTGGTGCGGGCCGACCGCGACAGGCATGTCCGCGTCAGCTTCCGCCCGCGGCTTCCTCAGGCGGCCTGCGCCCGATCCGGCTGGCCGGTCGTGTCGGGCAGCGCCTTCCTCGCCACCTCGACCAGGGCCGCGAACGCGGCGGCATCGGCCACCGCGAGCTCGGCCAGCATGCGCCGGTCCACCTCGATACCAGCGGCCTTGAGCCCTTGCACGAACCGGTTGTAGGTCATCCCGTTGACCCGGGCGGCCGCGTTGATCCGCTGTATCCACAGCCGCCGGAATGCGCCCTTGCGGTCCTTGCGACCGGTGTAGGAGTAGGCCATCGAGTGGAGCATCTGCTCCTTGGCCTTGCGGTATAGACGTGACCGCTGACCCCGGTAGCCGCTCGCCCGCTCGAGGACGACCCTGCGCTTCTTGTGGGCGTTCAGCGCCCGCTTCACGCGTGCCATAGTGTGACTCCTCGTTAGCCTGGCCGGGCTACTTCCCCAGCAGTTTCTTTATGTTCTTCAGGTCGGCGGGTGCGACCGGGATGTCCCCGGCCAGCCGGCGGGTCCGCCGGGAAGACTTGTGCTCAAGCAAATGACCTCGGTTGGCGCGGCGGCGCATCACCTTTCCCGAGCCCGTCAGCCGGAACCGCTTGTTGGCGCCGCTGTGCGTCTTCATCTTCGGCATGGTCGCCGTCGTCTCCCATTCTGAGCGTGCCGTCCGGCACGACTTTCCTTCAGCGTGCCTCAGGCACGATTACATCGGGCGCAGCCCGTCCAGGGCTCACGCCCGGGCAGTCTCCGTGGCGACTGCCCCGCGCTCCGGCGCTAGGTGGCCAGCCCGGACGCTAGGCGTCCTGCTCCGCTGACGCTGCGACGCGGTCCGCGGGCTGTGCCGTGAGCCGGTCCGCGGGCTGCGCAGCGTCGCCGCCGCGGGCCGGGGCGGCCGCGGGCCGGCGGACCCTGGGCGCCGGCCTGGTGTCCTGAGCTGTCCGCTCGCTGATGCGTTCCGCCTTGGCGTCGCTCTTCTTCCGGTGCGGCCCGATCACCATGATCATGTTTCGCCCGTCCTGCTTGGGCTGCGACTCGACGAAGCCGAGCTCCTCGACGTCGCCGGCCAGCCGCTGCAGCAGCCGGAACCCCAGCTCCGGCCGGGACTGCTCGCGGCCCCTGAACATGATCGTCACCTTGACCTTGTCTCCCGCCTTGAGGAACCGCTCCACGTGGCCCTTCTTGGTGCCGTAGTCGTGCGGGTCGATCTTCGGGCGGAGCTTGATCTCCTTGATGACCGTTTGCGCCTGGTTCTTGCGCGATTCCCTGGCCTTGAGCGCGGACTCGTACTTGAACTTCCCGTAGTCCATCAGCTTGGCGACCGGCGGTCGTGCGGTCGGCGCGACCTCGACCAGGTCGAGATCGGCCTCCTGGGCCAGCCGGAGCGCGTCGTTGACGGAGACGATGCCTACCTGCTCACCGTTCGGGCCGACAAGACGGACTTCAGGGACGCGTATGCGCTCGTTGATACGCGGTTCGACGCTGATGTGACCTCCATGAATCTTGCTGTGCTCGCCCGCCGGAGTCTCCAGCGGCGCGTTGTTCCCGACCCTGCGAAGAAAACCCCGGTAGGCGGCGAACCCGCCCGCCACGAGAAAAGCCCCGCATGGCGTCTGCATGCGGGGCAACCACGACCCATGGCACTACTCCGACGCCACGACGGCATCGGGCTCGCGCCGGGCTGGCCGCCGCGACGCGAGGCCGCGCTGCGGCGATCACGTCGGGACGTCCAGCCTGACCCGCCGATCGCGGGTCAGGAGACCCGGTGAGACCGGCTAGGTGGGAGGTGGTCCTCCGCTTGCAGTACCCGGCACGTGTGCACCGGGTAGTCGGCGAACAACACTAACAGCAATTCAGCCTGCCGTGCTATTCCCGCCAGTCTACTGTGCCGTCACCGTAGGCCGTGACTGTGCCTAGTTGAGCACGCGCCGGGTGAATGCCTTGGTGCCCAGGTAGCCGAGGAGCGCGGTCCCGCCCACCAGGACCAGCAGGATTGCCCACATCGCCAGGTGCCCGGTCTGCGGGGTGAGCACCGCTCGCAGCCCCTCGGACATGTACACCATCGGGTTAACCAGCACGGCGATCTGCAGCCAGCGGATGCTGCTCAGCGCCGACCAGGGATAGTAGACGCAGCCCAGCATGGTGGCCGGCAGCAGGATGGCCGCGAACAGCATCTGCATCTTGCGCGGATCCATCAGCGTGCCGAGCAGCAGCCCGAGCGAGGCGGTCAGCAGCGAGCCGGCCGCCAGGATGAAGGCGAGCAGCGCCCAGTTGGTCACGTTCACCTGCGGCGCCTGTCCCGGGGCGTGCACCAGCAGCACGATCGGGATGACGATGAGCGCGCCGATGAACGCCTGCACCGCGCCCGCGATGATCTTCTGGATGGCCAGCACCCGGATCGGCACGGGGGCGAGCGCCCTGTCCTCGATCGTTCGCTGCCACGAGAACTCCATGACCAGCGGGAACGTCACGGCCATAATGCCCTGCGTGAACAGCATGGAGGCCATCAGGCCGGGCAGCAACACGGTGGCGAACGTGGTCCCGGCCGCCGCGCCGGCGCCGAGTATCCCGGCCGCGCCGATCTTCGGCAGCACGTAGGTGAACACGAAGACGAACAGCAGCGGCTGCATGACCGTGCGCATGAAGGTCCCGATCATGTTGCGCCGCAGCACGCGCCCCTCGCGCGCCATCATCGCCGCGAACGTCTTCATCAGCGTGGGATGCGGCTCGGGTGCGTCGGTGATGATGGCCGCGGCGCCCGGGGCGCCCAGCGCGCGGGAAAGCAGCGCGCCGGCATCGGCCTGCCGGTCGCCCGTGGCGGTGGTCATTCGCGGTACTCCCGTCCGGTCAGGTTCAGGAACACGGTCTCCAAGCTGGGCTTGAGCTGCGCGGCGTCACGCACCGTCAGCCCGGCCGAGGCGCCCGCGGTGACCAGCTCGCCGAGCACGCCGTCGGGCTGCCGGGTGAACACGCGCACCTGATCGCCCTCGGTCTCTACCTTGCTGATCCCCGGCCGGGTGTTAAGGCCGGGCCGCAGCGCGAGCCCATCGGGCACCGCGCCCTCGTACCTGACGGTGATGACCGTGTCGGCGCCGGCCCCATCCTTCAGCTCGTCGATCGTGCCGGACGCCAGTACCTCGCCGTGATCAACCACGGCGACCCGTTCGCACAGCGCCTCGGCCTCCTCCATGTAGTGCGTGGTCAGCAAGATGGTCTGCCCCTCGTTATGCAGGGCGCGCAGCATGTCCCACAGGTTCACCCTGGTCTGCGGGTCCAGGCCGGCCGTGGGCTCGTCCAGGAACAGCACGTCGGGCTTGTGTACCAGGGCGCGGGCGATCAGCAGCCGCTTGGCCTGGCCGCCGGACAGGTCGGTGGCGATCGCCTTGCGCCGGTCCTCGAGCCCGAACGCGGCGAGCAGCTGCTCGGCCCGGCGGGCGGCTTCGCGCAGCCCGAGCCCGAAGAACCTGCTGCGAAACTCCAGGTTCTCGGCCACGGTCAGCTGCATGTCCAGCGTGTTGTTCTGGGTCACCACACCGATCCGGCGCTTGACCCCGACCGGGTCGGCGACCACGTCGATGCCGGCCACCCAGGCCCGCCCGCCGGTCGGCACCACCAACGTGGTGAGCATGCCGATCGTGGTGGACTTGCCGGCCCCGTTCGGCCCGAGCAGGCCGAAGAACTCGCCGGTCCCCACGGCCAGGTCGATGCCGCGAACCGCCTGCACGTCGCCGCGGGACGTCTTGTACGTCTTGCGCAAGTCCTCGGTGCGGATGGCCGGCCGCTCCAGTGGCCCGTCCCCGGCTTGGTTCCGCGGCGCCTGCCTGCCGGTCTGCGCGGCGGACTGCGTCACTGGCGCTCCTCTCGCATGAGCTCTCCGAACCGCGTGATCATGTCGGACAGGAACTTCCTGATGACCGGCTCGTCGGCCGGGTCCACGAAGGCCAGGCAGCTACTCAGCCGCGGTGCGACCACCGTCAGCGCCTCATCGCACTTGCGCCGCCCGGCGTCGGTCACGAACAGCCTGACCAGCCGCCGGTCCTCGTCGTCCCGGCGGCGTTGCACGTACCCATCGCGGACCAGCGTGTCCACCACCGACGTCACCGTGGCCGGGGTGGACCAGCCGCGGGCGGCGACCTCGCTCGACTTCAGCCCGTCCCGCGCGACCAGCACCCGCAGCACGCCCAGGCCTGCGGGGCTCAGCCCCGTGCCCTGGGCCGCCTGCGACCAGAACGCGCCCATCGACCGGGCGGCCACGGCCAGCAGCGCGTACAGCGGCGCGTCCGGCGGGATCGTCGCGCCCTCGTCGCCCCAGGCCCAGCCCCCGTGGTCCGGCCGGCGCACGGCGCCCTGCGACGCCCCGGCGGCCTGCTGCTGCTCGCTCACCCGGCCAGGATGCCAGCGAGTTTACTTAGATGTCAAATTATTTGATGTCAAGTTAATTACCCGGCCCGGCGGGCGAGCTCGGCCAGCCCGGCGTCCCGCATGGCCTGTACCGGCGGGGTCCGCCCGGTCATCAGCTCGACCTGCCGCGCCGCCTGGTGCAGCAACAGCTCGAAACCGCTCACCGCGACCGAGCCCGCCCGGCTGGCCGCCGTGGCCAGCGGCGTCGGCCACGGGTGGTACACCACGTCAACGACGAACCGGGGCGGGTGAGTGATCCCGCGGAGCCGTTCGGCATAAAAGTCGGCGGCCCCGGCCGGGACGGTGGAGATGAGCAGATCGGCCCCGGTTTGCGTTCCGAACGCGCACAGCTCGACGCTGATCCGCAGCCTCGACGCCGCCGCCAGCAGGCCGGCCGCGCGGGCCGGATCCCGGACGGCCACCGCGGCCTGCCGCAGGCCGAGCTCGGCCAGCGCGGCCAGCGCCGAGCACGCGGTGGCGCCGCCGCCCAGGACCAGCGCGCCGGCCGGGGCCCGGTCCAGGCCGGCCTCGGCCAGGGCGGTGACCAGACCGGTTACGTCGGTGTTGTACCCGAGCCTGGCCGCACCACTGAAGACCACGGTGTTCGCGCCGCCGGTGGCGGCCGCCACCGGGTCGGCGCGATCGAGCAGCGGCAACACGGCGCGCTTGAGTGGCATCGTGAGCGACAGCCCGGCCCACTGCGGCCCGCAGCCCGCCAGCCGCCCCGGCAGGGCCGCCTCGTCGCACTCGATGGCCTGGTAGGACCAGTCATCAAGGCCGAGCTTGGCGTAGGCGGCGCGGTGCAGTACGGGCGACAGTGAATGCGCGATGGGCGAGCCGAGCACGGCGGCCTTCCTGGCCGCCACGGTCAGCCTCCCTGCCCCAGGTTGTGCTGCAGCTCCTGCCTGAGCCGGCTGAACTCCGCCGGGCTGGAGGTGAACACGGTCTGCTTGGTCTTCGGGTTCACCGTGACGAAGTACAGCCACTGGCCCGTGGCCGGGTGCAGCGCGGCGTGGATGGCCGCGGCTCCCGGGCTGTCGATCGGCCCCGGCGGCAGCCCCTTGTACCTGTAGGTGTTGTACGGCGACTTGACGTTCAGCTGCTGGTAAGTCGCGAGGATCCCGTACCGGTGCAGCGCGTACAGCACCGTGCTGTCCAGCTGGAGCTTCATCCCGGCGGCCAGCCGGTTGTAGATCACCCGCGCGATCTTGGGGAAGTCGGAGACCTTCCCTCCTTCGGCCTGCGCCAGGCTGGCGACCACGACGGCCTCGGCCGGGGTGAGGTGTCCCCGCGCGGCCGCCTGGCGCAGGTTGATGTTAGCCGCCTCCTGGTCAAAGGCCTTCACCATGGCCTTGAGCACGTCCGTGGCGCTCATGCCCGGCTGGATGTCGTAGGTCGCGGGGAACAGGTAACCCTCGGGATTGCCGTGCGCGTAGGACGGCAGGCCGAGCACGGCGGTGTTGCGTAGCGCCTGCTTGTACTCGCTGGACGGGATGCCGGAGCCTTGGGCGAGCGCGGGGATGATCTGCGACTCGCGCAGGCCTTCCGGGATGGTCACCTTGACCTGAATCCGCGACGACGGCTTGAGCAGCAGGCTGAAGGCCAGCGTGGCTTTCATGTGCTTGTGCATCCGGTAGAAGCCGGGCTGTAGCGCGTTGCCCTTCTGGCTGTGCTCGGCGGCGTTCACGAACGCGCGGGCGCTGGCCACCACGCCCAGGGCGTACAGCCGGTCCCCCACCGTGGTGGCGGTATCTCCGGGCCGGATCTGAACGGTGACATTGCCGGTGCCGGCGCCGGAATAGTCCGCCGGGAAGAAGTGCGCGGAGATGGCCCGGTAGGCGTAGAACCCGCCGATGGCGAGCGGAACGATGATGGCGAGTATCCCGAGCACCGCGAGCAGGCCGGCGAAGCGGCCGCGGCGGCGCTTGGGCCGGGCCGGCCGGTCACCGGCGTCGTCGCCGAACCTCCAGCCGTCGCGGCCGCGCGCACCGCCGCGGTCGTCCCGGCCCCGGGGGGCGTCCTGGAGCCCGGAGTCGTTCCAGAAGTCGTAGTCATCCTGGCCGTCGCGACCGTCCTGGGTCGCGGGGTAACCCCGGTCACCGTAGCCACCGCGGGCCGGGCGGTCGTCGCCGACCCTGGCGTCGTCCGCCGGGCCGTGGCCGCCGGGGGGGTCGTAATCCTCCCCCGGCCCCGGGTACCCGTCCCTGGCCACCGGGTACTCGTCCCGGCGGCCGGGACGCCCGGCGGCAGGTCCCGGCGGCCGGGCCGGGGGGTAGCCGTCGTCCGGCCCCGGCCGCGGGCCGCGGGCCGCGGGGTAGCCGTCAGGATCGGAGCGCTGGCCGCGCGGCGGTGGGTAAGCACCGCCGAACTCATCGGCGCGGTCCCGGCCACCCGAAGGCTGGTCGCCACGTTCCCGGTAGGCGGGGCCGGCCGACCCGCTCCCGCTCTCCGGGTACCCGCCGGCGGCCGGGTAGTACGGATCGCGGGACTCGTGGTACCGGTCACCAGCTTCTTGGTACCGGTCATCCGGCACCTGGTACGGGCCGCCAGGACGAGAGTAGCCGTCACCGGGCGGAGGGTACCCGCCGCCTGGCGGCGGGTACCCTCCGCCCGGCCCGGGATGGCGGCCGGGCTCACCCGGGTAGCTGGACGAGCCCGCCTGGTACCCGCCGCCACGGACGGGATAACGAGCGGGCGGATCGTCGTACCTCTCGCGCGGATCCCCAGACGGCGGAACGTCCTGCTCCCGGTAGGCCGGACGGGAGTAAAGGCCGTCGGGCATGCTCGGCGGACCCGACGGAGCCGAATGCCTGCCGCGCCGCGAGCCAGCCGGCGGGTCGCCCGCACCAGGGTCGTACTCGCGCGGACCGGAGCCGTAATCGTGCGGCCCGGGCCCGTAATCACCCGGACCGGGGCCGTAATCGCCCGGACCGGGGCCATAGTCCGGACCGGGGCCATTGTCTGGCACGGCCTGCCACGGAGGCGGCGTACGATCCGCGACCCCGGCATCCCGCGGCCGCCGGTAGCCGCGGGGCTGCGGGCCGGCCGGCCGGGCACGCTCGCCGTCGAACTCGTCCCCCGCCCGGCGGCGGCCGCTCACTCGTGCGCTCCGGTGGCCAGCCGGACGGGCTCGCCGGCCGGCCGGCCCGTAGAACGTTCCGCATCGAGCGCTGACTGCAGCAGAACCGCGGCCGCGGCCCGATCCACGATGATCCTGCGGGCTCGGGAGTCTCGGCCCGCGGTCCGCAGCGCGTCGTGCGCCGTCACCGTGGTGAAGCGCTCATCCAGGAGCCGGACCGGAACCGGGGCCAGCCTGCGGGCCAGGCCGCGGGCGAAGGCCCGGACGTCGAGCGCCGCCTTGCCCTGCTGGCCGGACAGCGTCGTGGGCAGCCCGACGATGATCTCGATCGCGCCGTTCGTCTCGGCCAGCTCGGCCAGCCTGGCCATGTCGCCCCGGCCGCGGGTGACGGTGGTCAGCGGGCTGGCCAGCCAGCCGTCGGGGTCGCTGCGGGCCACGCCGATCCGCGCCGAGCCCAGGTCGACGGCGAGCCGGACCCCCTTCCTCACCGGCAAGCGGACGGCCTGCGGCGTGAAGGTTTCATCCAGGCAGCCTCTGGACAACGGCACGGTCTCACCGTACGCCAAAGCCTTCGGCGGCGTCCCTCACAGCGGCACGAACGGCGTCGAAAGCGCCGTCGACCGCCTGCGGCCCGGTCTGACCAAGGGGTGCGCCGCCGCCCTGGGCGACATCGTCCTTACCGCCGCCGCCACCGCCGAGCGCCTTGGCCGCGATTCCGGCCAGCCGGCCCGCGGCCAGGCCCTTGTCCCGCCCGGCCTCGTTGACGGCGACCACGACCACCGGGCGGTCGTCCGGGACCGCGGCGAGCGCGACCACCGCGGGCTGGCCGGCCGGGAGCCGCCCGCGGACGTCGAGAGCGAGCTTGCGGATCCCGTCGGCCAGGGTGCCGTCGGGCAGCCGCTGAGCGACCAGGCTCACCCCGCCGACATCCTCCGCGCCGCGGACCAGATCCGGTCCGGAAGCCAGCAGCTGGGAGCTGCGCAGCTGCCCCAGCTCGCGCTGCGCGTCCCGGAGCCTGGTCACCAGGCCGGAGACACGCTCGGGCAGCTCCTCGGGGCGCGCCTTCAGCTGCTCGCTCAGCTGGCTGACCAGCAGGCTCTCGGTGGCCAGGAACCGGAACGCGTCCATGCCGACCAGTCCTTCGACCCGCCGCACGCCGGACCCGATGGACGACTCGCCGAGCACCTTGATCAGGCCTAGCTGACCGGACCTGGCCACGTGCGTGCCGCCGCACAGCTCACGCGAGTACTCACCGACCTCCACCACCCGGACGTCGTCGCCGTACTTCTCGCCGAACAGCGCCAGCGCGCCCATCGCCCGCGCGTCCTCGATCGTGGTGTGGAACGCGCGGACATCCAGATCCGTGATCAGTACCTGGTTGACCTCGTTCTCGACGTCCCTGAGCACGGAAACCGGCACCGCGCCGGTCGCGGTGAAGTCGAACCGCAGTCGGCCGGGCGAGTTCTCCGAGCCCGCCTGCGCGGCCGACTCGCCGAGCGCTCCGCGGAAGGCGCGGTGCAGCAGGTGCGTCGCGGTGTGCGACCGGGAGATCGCCCGCCGCCGCTCGGTATCGATCTCCGCGTAGGCCGGCGAGCCCGTGACGATCTCCCCGGAGCGGACCCGGCTGTGGTGCACGATCAGGCCCGGCAGCGGCGACTGCACGTCGTAGACCTCCGCCAGGGCGTCGGTGCCGTCGGCGCCCGCCACCCGGATCACGCCGGCGTCGGCCAGCTGGCCGCCGCCCTCGGCGTAGAACGGAGTCCGGTCGAGCACGATGCCGACCTCGGTGCCCGTTCCCGCCGACGGCACGGGGATCCCGTTCACCAGCAGGCCGGTCACCTTCCCCTCGCCCGTGATCTGGTCGTACCCGGTGAAGTCGACGGGGCCCGACTGCTCGAGCAGCGCGGCGAACACGGAAACGTCGGCGTTGCCCGTCTTCTTCTCGGCGGCGTCCTTCCTGGCCCGCTCGCGCTGTTCGGTCATCAGCCGCCGGAAGCCATCCTCATCCACCTGCAGCCCCTGCTCGGCCGCCATCTCCAGCGTGAGGTCGATCGGGAAGCCATAGGTGTCGTGCAGCTGGAACGCCTGCTCGCCGGCGAGCTCGGCGGAGCCGCGCCGCTTGACCTCCTCCACCGCGGCGTCAAAGATCGCGCTGCCGGTGCGCAGTGTGCCCAGGAAGGTCGCCTCCTCGGCATCGATCACCGTCTGGATGTTAGCCGCGTCCCTGAGCAGGTTCGGGTATTGCGGGCCGTACGCCTCGATGGCCGTCGTCGTCAGCTCGCGCAGGAAGCTCTGCTCGGTGCTGCCGCGCTGACCGCCGGCCAGCAGCCGCAGGTTGCGGATGCTGCGGCGCAGCAGGCGGCGCAGCACGTAGCCGCGGCCCTCGTTCGCCGGGAGCACCCCGTCGGCGACCAGCATCACCGCGCTGTCCACGTGGTCGGCCACCACCCGCAGCGCCACGTCGGACCTGCGGTCCTGGCCGTACTTCTGCTGGGTCAGCTCGGCCGCCCGGTCCAGCACCTTCCAGGTGGTGTCGATCTCGAAGATGTTGTCCACGCCCTGCAGGATCGCGGCCATCCGCTCCAGGCCCATGCCGGTGTCGATGTTCTTGGCCGGCAGGTCCCCGGTGATCTCGTAGTCGAAGCCCTGCCCCGGACCGCGCTCGTACTGCATGAAGACGAGGTTCCAGATCTCCAGGTAGCGCTCCTCGTCCACCGCCGGGCCGCCCTCGCGCCCGTAGTCGGGACCGCGGTCGTACCAGATCTCCGAGTCGGGCCCGCACGGGCCCGGCACGCCCATGTCCCAGTAGTTGTCCGCTTTGCCCATCCGCTGGATCCGGCTCTCGGGCAGGCCCACCTTGTGCCGCCAGATGCCGTACGCCTCGTCGTCGTCGGTGTAGACCGTGGCCCAGAGCCGGTTCTCCGGAAAGCCGAACCCGCCGTCGTGCTCGGACCTGGTCAGCAGGTCCCAGGCCCAGGTGATCGCGTCGTCCTTGAAGTAATCGCCGAACGACCAGCTGCCGAGCATCTGGAAGAACGTGCCGGTCCTGGCGTTCGTCCCGACCCGCTCGATGTCGACGGTGCGCAGGCACTTCTGCAAGCTGGCCGCGCGATTGTACGGCGGTCTGCGCTGGCCGAGCAGGTAGGGCAGGAACGGCACCATGCCGGCCACCACGAACAGCAGCGTCGGATCCTCCGACACCAGGCTGGCCGAGGGCACGACGGTGTGCCCTCGGTGCTCGAAATAGGTCAGGAAACGGCGTGCAATCTCTGCCGACTCCATATCAGCGGCCGTCCTTCAGGTCGTGGGTTCTAGTGGTGCGCGCGCGGTGCGGGAGAGCCGTTGCGGGCGGCCGGGTGGCCCTGGTAGCCAGCGCGTGCCTCGCCTACCCCGCTTGTCGCGGTCACCTGGTGAGATCCGAGGGCAGGAGCCGCCGGAGCTCGGCGCCGCTCGATATTGAGCCGCTGTTGCTCCGCGTACAGGTCCATGCCTTCCCGGACGTCACGAGCGAACCGGGCCAGGACTTCTGTCCGCTGGCGCCGGCGGGCACCGGACTTGGCCCCGGTGAACTCGCCGACGATACGGTTCGCCCGCCGGTAGCCGGAGATCCCCAGACCGGCCCCGACCGTCAGCCACAGCAGCCTGCGCATCACCGCACCTGCCGTCCGGTCATCTGGGCTGCTCCCGGCCGGAGTGCGGGCCTGCCTGCGGCGCCGTCACCCGGCCCGGGGACAGAAACGGCCGGAGCGGCGGGCACCCCGGTGACGCCACCCCGCCGCATGCCCACCGCGTGCCGGACGCCGTAGGTCACCGCGGCGACCTTGCCCACCGGCCCGGCGGCGAGCGCGCGGCCCAGGCCGGCCAGCGTCGACACGTGCTCGGTCAGCTCGGCCACGTTGGCCGACACCTCGTTCATGTTCGCTGTGATCGCGTCCGTACGGTCCAGCTGCTCGTTCGTACGGTCGATCGCGGCCTGGGCCTGTCGGACGAGCAGATCGGTCTGCTCGCGGGAGCCGCTCAGCACCCGGGTGGCCTCGGAAAGCAACCGGGCGAGCTTGATGAGCGCGTACGCCGCCACGCACACGCCCGCGGCGAAGAACACGGCGGCTATCAGCGCAGCCAGCTGTGCGGTGTTCATCGCGCGTGCTCCTTCACGCGCCCGACCTTACCGCGTACCGGGGGTAGTCAGGCGCCGGGTCGGGAAGGGCCGGGCTTCGGTGGGTGGTCAATCCGCGGCCGGCGCGCGCCGCTTCCCGGTCAGGATCGGTCCTGATGAGGGGACTCGGCGGGCCGGCCGGGCTCGTCGGGCCGACCGGGGTGGCCGGGCTCGCCGGACTTGCCGGGCTGGCCGGACTCGGCGGGCTGGCCGGGGTGGCCGGGGTGGCCGGACTCGCCAGGCTGGCCGAGGATCGCCCGGATTCGCTCGGCGCGTTCGGCATAGCGGGCTTCCGCGCCATGCTGGGTGGGCTCGTAGTAGCGGCGCCCGGCAATGGCCTCGGGCGCATAGTCCTGCCCGATGATGCCGCCCTCGTAATCGTGCGGGTACTCATACCCGTGCCCGTGGCCGATCTTCCCCGCGCCCGGGTAGTGCGCGTCTCGCAGGTGCGCGGGCACCGGCCCGGCCAGGCCCGCCTTCACGTCAGCGTCGGCCGCACCGATCGCCTTGATGACCGCGTTGGACTTGGGCGCGAGGGAGAGGTGGATCACCGCCTGGGCCAGGTTGATCCTGGCCTCTGGCAGCCCGACGAACTCGACCGCCTGCGCGGCCGCCACCGCCGCCTGCAGGGCGGACGGATCGGCCAGCCCGATGTCCTCGCTCGCGTGCACGATCAGCCGCCGGGCGATAAACCTAGGGTCCTCCCCGGCCTCGATCATCCTGGCCAGGTAGTGCAACGCGGCGTCGGCGTCGCTGCCCCGGATGCTCTTGATGAACGCGCTAATCACGTCGTAATGCTGGTCGCCGTCCCGGTCGTAGCGGACGGCCGCCCGGTCCACGGCGCGCTCGAGCGCTGTCACGTCGATGTTCTGGCCCTCGGGCAGCCCCAGGGCCGCTGCCTCCAGGTAGGTGAGTGCCCGCCGGGCGTCGCCGCCCGCCAGCCTGATGAGATGCTCTTCCGCAGCGTTGTCGAGGGTTACCGCGTC
>DASXLW010000024.1:0-34687 GCA_036496025.1 Streptosporangiaceae bacterium | reverse complement strand
CACCGCCTCCGGGCCGCTGGTCTCGGCCAGGAAGCGCAGCGCGCTGGCGGCCAGGTCGTCATAGGCGTGCTCGAACGCGCTCCGTCCGGCGTCTGTGATGGCGAACAGCCGGGCCGGCCTGCCACGCCCGCGACCGCGCTGAGCCCGGGCCATCCTGGTCTCGATCATGCCCTCGGCGAGCAGGTTGTCCAGGTGGCGGCGGATCGCCGCCGGGGTCAGCCCGAGCCTGGTGCCGAGCGAGGACGCGGTGGACGGGCCGAGCTCCAGGATCAGCCGGGCCACCCGGGCGCGGGTGCCGCGCTCCGATCCGCCCGGCTCGGGCACGACGGAACTCCCGGCGGCGGTTACCGTCGCGCCGGGTGCCGGTTCCGCTGTCACCCTCACGTATTTCACAACATCAGTGTGGCGTAAATCGTTCCTGCACCGCAACACGAACGCGTGTGACTGCCCGCACATTCGGGACCCCGATGTTCGGGTGGCTGATGGTGTCAGTGGGGCGGCCCTTCTCCGCCAATGATGTCATTCCTGCCCGATTTCGGGCAGATTCCTTGACCTAGCCTGGCTCGTCTGCCACTCTTGCCTCCCGTGACCGCGCCCGCACCGGCCGATCTGGTCGAGCACGTGACGACCACGACCGGGCTGCCCGTGCTGATCGCCGCCCGACTGGTCAGCGACGTGATCGGCTATTTCGGCGAGACCGCCGAGCAGTTCGTCCGCAGGCGGCACGCGGAGCTGCGCAGTCGGCACAAGAACGATGAAATCTGGGTCCTGATCGCGGCCGAGCTGGCCGGCCGGCCGGTGGCCGCCCCGCCCACCTCGGCGCGCCAGCTCCGGCGGATCGTGTACGGCTGAGCCGGAGCCGTTCGGGACAATCACCGGGAGGAACCAGCGATGTGCGGGATCGTCGGCTACGTCGGCCAGCGCGAGGCTACCCCCATCCTGCTCGAAGGACTGCGCCGGCTCGAGTACCGCGGCTACGATTCGGCCGGCCTGGCCGTCCCGGCGCGCGGGCGGCTGCGCGTGACCAAGGCCGCGGTCCGGGTGGCCGGCCTGCGCGAGCTGGTCGGCGACCCGCCCCCGGCCACCTCGGGCATCGCGCATACCCGGTGGGCTACGCACGGCGAGCCGAACGACGTCAACGCCCATCCGCACACCGACGCCAGCGGCCGCGTCGCCGTCGTGCACAACGGCATCGTCGAGAATTCCGAACGGCTCCGGGCCGACCTGGTCGCCCAGGGCGTCACGCTGCGCTCCGAGACCGACACCGAGGCCCTCGCGCACCTGATCGCGGCCGCGCTCGAGGCCGGCGCGGGCTCGCTCGAGGACGCGGTCAGGACGACCCTGCAGCGGGTCGAGGGCACCTACGGCCTGGTCGTGCTCGACGCCCGGCAGCCGGGCGAGCTGGTCGCGGCCCGCAACGGCAGCCCGCTGGTCGTCGGCATCGGCGAGGGAGAGACGCTCGTGGCCTCGGATGTGGCCGCGCTGGTCCGGCACACCCAGCAGGTGGCCTACCTCGAGGACGGCGAGATCGCCACGCTGAGCGCGGCGGACTTCCGCACCAGCACCCGCGAGGCGCGGCCCATCGACCGGCAGACCACCACGGTGGACGTGACCGCCGAGGATTATGAGCTCGGCGACTCGCCGGACTTCATGCACAAGGAGATGTACGAGCAGCCGGAGGCGGTCGCCCGGGCGCTGCTGGGCCGGCTCGACGACCAGTTCGCCACGGCCCGGCTCGGCGGCACCGAGGTCACCGCGCGGGACGTGCACGCGATCCGCCGGGTGAAGTTCCTCGGCTGCGGGTCGGCCTACTACGCAGCCCAGCTCGGCGCGGGCCTGATGGAGGAGCTGGCCCGGCTGCCCGCCGACGCCGAGCCGGCCTCGGAGTTCCGCTACCGCAACCCGGTGATCGACCCGGACACGCTGTTCGTCGCGGTCAGCCAGTCCGGCGAGACGCTCGACACGCTCGCCGCCGTCGGCGAGCTGCAGCGCAAAGGCGGCCGGCTGATGGGCGTGGTCAACGTGGTCGGCAGCTCGATCGCGCGCGCCTGCGGCAACGGTATCTTCCTGCACGCCGGCCCCGAGATCGCGGTGGCCTCCACCAAGGCCGTCACCAACATGGCGGTCTCGTTCGCGATGCTGGGCCTGCTGTTCGGCCGGGTGCGGGACCTGTCCTTCGCCGACGGCCAGCGGGTCGTGGCCGGCCTGCGCGCGCTCCCCGGCCAGATCGCGCAGGTGCTGGCGGCCGAGGCGGAGATCGCCGAGGTGGCCAAGCGGTACTCCGGCGCGCAGCACATGTTCTTCACCGGCCGGGTGCGCGGCTGGCCGGTCGCCCGCGAGGGCGCGCAGAAGCTCAAGGAGATCTCCTACCTGCACGCGGAGGCCTATCAGGCTTCCGAGCTCAAGCACGGCCCGCTCGCGCTGATCGACCCGGACATGCCGACGGTGGCCGTCATCCCCGGCGACGAGCTGGTGGCCAAGAACATCGGCACGGTAGAGGAGGTCAAGGCCCGGGGCGGGCCGGTCATCGCGGTGACCAGCGCCGAGCTGCCCGACGGCCTGGCCGACGCGGTGATCAGGGTGCCGCGCACCGAGCCGGAGCTGAACCCGATCCTGCTGACCATCCCGCTCCAGCTGTTCGCCTACCACGTCGCGGTCACCCTCGGCCGGGACATCGACAAGCCGCGGAACCTGGCCAAGAGCGTCACGGTCGAGTAGCCGCCCGCTGGTGCTAAGCCAGGAAGCCGCGCAGCAGCGCGGCGGTGCCTTCCAGGTGCTCGGTGACCGCCCGCCTGGCTGCCTCTGGGTCGCCGGCCAGGATGGCCGCCGCGATCGCGGCGTGCTGGTCGGCGGTGTGATCGATGTTGTGCCGCAGGACCGGGATGGCGTTGAGCAGGTCGTTCAGCCTCATGCGCGCGTCGGTGGCCGCGGCGGCCAGCAGGCCGGACCCGGTCAGCTCGGCGATGGCCAGGTGGAAGAGGGTGTCCAGGCGCCGGTAGTCGCGCGGCGCCGCGCCGTTGACATCGGCCAGCCGCTGCCGCAGCACCGCGTGCACCCTTTCGCCCTCGTCGCCCGGTAGCTGGCCGGCGACCAGCTGCGCCAGCGTCTGTGCCGCGCCGAGGTCGACGGCCATCCGGAACGTCAGCGCATCGGCCAGGCTGCCGGACTGCTCGCGCGCAACGCGGCGTACCTCCCCGCGGCTGGGCGGCGGTGGCGCGGTGGTGACGAACGTGCCGCCGTGCCGCCCCCGGCGTGATTCCACGTAGCCGGCTGCTTGCAGCTCGCGGAGGGCCTCGCGCAGCGTGATCCGGCTTATGCCAAGCTGGTTTGCGAACTCCCGTTCGGGTGGAAATCTCTCCCCCGGGCCGACGACGCCGAGGCGGATCGCGGTGAGCAGCCGCTCGACGGTCTCCTCGAAGGCGTTCCCGGCGCGCACCGGCCGCAGCAACCTGGCCAGCCTGGGTCCCTCGGTCACCGCGATAGTCCTCGTAACTGGGGTCTTGACACGCCAGGGTTTCTACCCACAAATGGTCTCATACCAGACCATTAAGCGCACGGCCCGTCAGGGCCGGCCCGCTCGGCGCCACCCGCCGGGGCTCCCGGCGGCGCGGCCCGCTGACGTGAGGGAGCACGCCGTGTCGGTCAACGAGCAAGCCGCGGGGGCAGGGGCAGCGGACACGCTGACCGATGACGAGCGACGCCTGCATGAGATGGGCTACGCGCAGGAACTGCGCCGGCGGATGTCCGGCTTCTCGAACTTCGCCGTGTCGTTCACGATCATCTCGATCCTGTCCGGCTGTTTTACGTTGTACGGCTACGGGATGGCTACCGGCGGCCCGGTCGCCATCGTGTGGGGCTGGCCGTTCGTCGGCGTGATGACGTTGATGGTCGGGCTGGCCATGGCCGAGGTCTGCTCCAGCTTCCCGACCGCGGGCGGGCTGTACTACTGGGCGGCCAAGCTGGCGCCGCGCAACGGGCCGGCCTGGTCCTGGTTCACCGGCTGGTTCAACTTCCTGGGCCAGGTCGCGGTCACGGCCGGGATCGACTTCGGCGCCGCGTTCTTCATCAACGCCTGGCTGAACCTGGTGTTCAGCACGCCCACGTACCACTGGGTCACGATGATCATCTACGGGTGCGTGCTGCTCGTGCACGGCCTGCTGAACCAGTTCGGCATCCGGCTGGTCGCGCTGCTGAACGACATCAGCGTCTGGTGGCACATCATCGGCGTGCTGCTCATCGTGGGCCTGCTGGCGTTCTATCCGGCGCACCACCAGTCGGCCCATTTCGTGTTCACCAAGATCGTCAACCTCACCGGCTGGCACAGCACCTTCTACGTGCTCGCGATCGGCCTGCTGCTGGCCCAGTACACGTTCACCGGCTACGACGCCTCGGCGCACATGACCGAGGAGACGCACGATGCCGCGCGCAGCGGTCCCCGCGGGATCGTCATGTCCATCGTCGTGTCGCTGTTCGCCGGCTGGATCCTGCTGATCGGGCTCACCTTCGGCATCCAGCACTACGCCGCGACGGTGGTGTCGGCCACCGGGGAGCCGCCGGTCCAGATCTTCATCGACGCCCTGGGTGCGACCACCGCCAAGGTGCTGGTGCTGGTGGTGATCGGCGCCCAGCTGTTCTGCGGCATGTCCTCGGTCACCGCGAACTCGCGGATGATCTACGCGTTCTCCCGCGACGGTGCGCTGCCCGGCTCGTCCCTCTGGCACCGGGTGAACAAGCGGACCAGGACGCCCACCAACGCGATCTGGCTCGCCGCCGCCGGCGCGTTCATCCTCGGGCTGCCGTACCTGTGGAACAGCACCGCCTACGCGGCGGTCACGTCCATCGCGGTGATCGGGCTCTACATCGCCTACGTGGCACCCACCTTCCTGCGGCTGCGGCAAGGCTCCAACTTCCAGCGCGGACCGTGGCACCTGGGCCGGTGGAGTTATGTGGTCGGGTGGATCGCCGTCGTCTGGGTGGTCATCATCTTCTTCCTGTTCATGCTGCCGACGGTCAGCCCGATCACCTGGAAGACCTTCAACTACACGGTGGTCGCGGTGGTCGCCGTGATCGGCTTCGCCGGGATCTACTGGCTGGTCTCGGCGCGCAAGTGGTTCACCGGGCCGCGGATCCAGGGCACGCCGGAGGAGCTGGCCGCCATCGAGCACGAGCTCACGGTCTAGGGCGGAGACGCGGATGACCACGACAGGCGGGGGGAGCAACCCCGGCCGTCGGCCCGGGCTGCTCACGGTCGAGCAGCTGCGTGTCGAGGTCGAGGCCGGGACGATCGATACCGTCGTGATCGCCTTCACCGACATGCAGGGACGGCTGGCAGGCAAGCGGCTGTCCGCGGAGTTCTTCCTTGATGAAGTGCTGGCCAGCGGGCACGCCGAGGGCTGCAACTACCTGCTCGCGGTGGACGTGGACATGAACACCGTGGACGGGTACGCGATGTCGTCGTGGGACCGCGGCTACGGCGACTTCCTCCTGGTCCCGGACCTGGACACGCTGCGCACGATCCCCTGGCACCCGGCCACGGCCCTGGTCATCGCCGACCTGGCCTGGGAGGGCGGCGCACCGGTGGTGGCGTCGCCGCGGCAGATCCTGCGCGCGCAGGTGCAGCGGCTGGCCGAGCGCGGCTGGCGGGCGATGGCCGGCACCGAGCTGGAGTTCCTGGTGTTCCGCGACTCCTACGAGCAGGCGAGCGCGAAGCAGTACCAGGACCTGACTCCGGCCAACCAGTACAACGTCGACTACTCGATCCTCGGCACCGCCCGGATCGAGCCGTTGCTGCGCCGGATCCGCAACGGCATGGCCGGCGCGGGCATGTACGTCGAGTCGGCCAAGGGCGAGTGCAACCTCGGCCAGCACGAGATCGCCTTCCGCTACGCCGAGGCGCTCACCACCAGCGACAACCACTCGATCTACAAGACCGGAGCGAAGGAGATCGCGGCCCAGGAGGGCATGAGCATCACGTTCATGGCCAAGCCGAACGACCGCGAGGGCAACTCCTGCCACATCCACCTGTCGCTGCGGACGGCCGACGGTGACCCGCTGCTGGCGGGCGACGGCCCGCACGGGCTGTCGCCGACCGGTCAGCACTTCCTGGCCGGGCAGCTGGCCGCGCTGCGCGAGCTGACCCTGTGGTACGCGCCCAACGTGAACTCCTACAAGCGCTACCAGGCCGGCAGCTTCGCGCCCACCGCGGTCCGCTGGGGGGTGGACAACCGGACTTGCGCGCTGCGGCTGGTCGGGCACGGCCCCGGGTTGCGCGCGGAGAACCGGGCGCCCGGCGGAGACGTCAACCCGCACCTCGCCCTCGCGGCCATGATCGCGGCCGGGCTGCACGGCATCGACCACCAGCTGCCGCTGGAGCCTGCCTTCACCCGCAACGCCTACACTGACACCGGCCCGCGGCTGCCGCGCAGCCTGGCCGACGCGCTCGAGCTGTGGCAAAAGAGCGACCTGGCGGCCAGCGCGTTCGGCGGCGACGTGGTCGACCACTACGCGAACTACGCCAGGACGGAGCTCGAAGAGTTCGGCTCCGCCGTGACCGACTGGGAGCTGCGCCGCGGCTTCGAGCGCCTGTAGCCCGACGAGAGATAGATCCTGATGTCCGAGTTCACCGTGCTCAATCCCGCCACCGAGCAGCCGGTCGCCACCGTGCCGTCCTCGTCCGCCGAGCAGGCTGACGAGGCCATCGCGCGCGCCGTGGCCGCGCAGCCGGGGTGGCGCGCGGTGGCCCCGGGCGACCGGGCCCGGCTGCTGCGCGACTTCGCCGCGGCCGTGGATGACCACGCGGAGGAACTGGCCGGGCTGGAGATCGCCAACTCCGGGCACCCCGTTGGCCAGGCCCGCTGGGAAGCGGGGCACGTGGCCGACGTGCTGCGCTACTACTCCGGCGCGCCGGAGCGGCTCTGCGGCCGGCAGATCCCGGTGCCCGGCGGCCTTGACGTCACGTTCGCCGAGCCGGTCGGCGTGGTGGGCCTGATCGTGCCGTGGAACTTCCCGATGCCGATCCTGGCCTGGGGCCTGGCCCCCGCGCTGGCCGCCGGGAACCCGGTGATCGCCAAGCCGGCCGAGCTCACCCCCCTGACCGCGATGCGGATCGCCGAGCTCGGGCTCAAAGCCGGCCTGCCGCCCGGGGTATTCCAGGTCCTGCCGGGCAAGGGCAGCGTGGTCGGCCGGCGGCTGGTTGACCACCCGGCGGTGCGCAAGATCGTATTCACCGGGTCCACCGAGACCGGACGGCAGGTGATGGCCGGCTGCGCGGCCAGCGTGAAGCGGCTGACGCTGGAGCTCGGCGGCAAGTCCGCCAACATCGTATTCGCCGACGCGCGGCTGGACCGGGCCGCGGCCACCGCGCCGCAGGCCGTGTTCGACAACGCCGGGCAGGACTGCTGCGCGCGGTCCCGGATCCTCGTGCAGCGCAGCGTGTTCGATGCGTTCATGGAGCGGCTCGAGCCGGCTGTGACCGGGATCCGGGTGGGCGATCCGGCCCGCGCGGACACCGTGATGGGCCCGCTGATATCGGCCGCCCACCGCGCCCGGGTCGCCGGGTACGTGCCGGACCGGGCGCCGGTGGCGGTGCGCGGCTCGGCCCCGGACGGGCCTGGTTTCTGGTACCCGCCGACGGTGCTCGCCCCGGTGCGCCGCGATGATCCGGCCTTCACCGAGGAGGTGTTCGGCCCGGTGGTCGCCGTGCTGCCATTCGAGGACGAGGCCGAGGCGATCTCGATCGCGAACGACACGCCGTACGGGCTGTCCGGCTCGATCTGGACCCAGGACGTGGGCCGCGCGCTGCGCGTCGCGCGCGCGGTGGAGTCGGGCAACCTGTCGGTCAACTCGCACTCCTCGGTCCGCTACTGGACGCCGTTCGGCGGGTTCAAGCAGTCCGGGCTCGGCCGTGAACTCGGCCCGGACGCCCTGGATGCCTTCACCGAGACCAAGAACCTCTTCATCGCGACGGAGGACTGAGGCACATGCGCGGCCTAGCTGACCGGGTGGCGGTGATCACGGGTGCGGGCAGCGGGATCGGCCTGGCCACCGCCATGCGGCTGGCCAGCGAGGGCACCAGGATCGTCGCCGTGGACGTGGACGAGGCGGCCGGGAAGTCGGTGGCTGACGAGACCGGCGGGATGTTCGTCCGGGCGGACGTGTCCGCCGAAGACGACGTGCGGCGGATCTACGAAATCGCGCACGAGGCCTACGGCAGCATCGACATCGCCTTCAACAACGCCGGCATCTCCCCGCCCGACGACGACTCGATCCTGACCACCGGCCTGGACGTGTGGAACCGGGTCCAGCAGGTCAACCTGACCTCGGTGTACCTGTGCTGCAAGCACGCGATCGGCTACATGCGGCGCCAGGGCCGGGGCTCGGTGATCAACACGGCATCCTTCGTGGCCGTGATGGGCTCGGCCACCTCGCAGGTCTCCTACACCGCGTCCAAGGGCGGCGTGCTCGCCCTGAGCCGCGAGCTCGGGGTGCAGTTCGCCCGCGAGGGCATCCGGGTCAACGCCCTGTGCCCGGGCCCGGTCAACACGCCCCTGCTGCGCGAGCTGTTCGCCAAGGACCCGGAGCGCGCTGCCCGGCGGCTGGTGCACGTGCCGGCGGGCCGGTTCGCCGAGGCGGAGGAGATCGCCGCCGCGGTCGCGTTCCTGGCCAGCGACGACGCCTCATATATCACCGCGTCCTGCTTCATGGTGGACGGCGGCATCTCGGCCGCCTACGTCACCCCGCTCTAACCCCGGAGCCCTGGCTTGACGCGAGGGGCCACGGGGACCAGCGTGACCCGGGTAACCTCGACAATCGTGACGACCGAGACAAAACAGCGCACCGGGCCGGGCTGGCGGTCCGGTAACGATCAGGCCGGGGCCGGGCGTCCCGTCATCGGGATCAGCAGCTACGCGGAGCAGGCTTCCTGGGGGTCGTGGGACACCGCGACCGTGCTGCTGCCGCGCCGCTACGCCGACAGCGTCGCCGCCGCGGGCGGCATCCCGGTGCTGCTGCCGCCGCTGCCCGGCATCGAGGAGGCGCTCGCCCGGCTGGACGGGCTCATCCTGGCTGGCGGCGGGGACATCGACCCGGCCGAGTTCGGCGCCCGGCCGGACCCGCAGACCGTGAGCATCCGGCCCGACCGCGACGCGGCCGAGCTCGCGCTGGCGTCGGCCGCCCTCGAGCGCGGTCTGGCCTTCCTCGGCATCTGCCGCGGCATGCAGGTGCTGAACGTGGCCCGCGGCGGCACGCTGCACCAGCACCTGCCCGACCTGGTCGGCCACGACGGGCACTCGCCGGTCGCCGGCGGCTACGGGTCACACCTGGTGAAGATCGCATCGGGCAGCAGGCTGGCCGGGGTGCTGGGCCGCCCCGGGCCGCAGGACGAGATTCCGGTACCGACCCACCACCACCAGGCCGTGGACCGGCTCGGCGCCGGACTGATCGCCAGCGCGTGGACCGCGGACGGGGTCATCGAGGCGATCGAGTTCGCGACCGCCGAGCCGAACGGGCCCGGCCGGGACGGGTCCGGGTTCGCGCTGGCCGTGCAGTGGCATCCCGAGGCCGGCCAGGATCAGCGGCTGTTCCGCGCTCTGGTCGCTGCGGCCGGCTGCCTGCAGCGGGCCTGAGAAGCTGTTCCGCGCTCTGGTCGCCGCGGCCGGCTGCCTGCAGCGGGCCTGAGAACCGGCGAGCCGCGCGGCGGGGGCAACAGCCCGGCCGGGAGGCTGCGGCCCATAGACTCGGCTTCCGTGAGCAGCCCCGCCGCCGTGATCGTCACCGGCCTGGTCAAGCGCTATCGCGGCGCGGCCGCGGTGGACGGGCTGACGCTCTGCGCCGAGCGGGCGAAGATCACCTCGCTGCTTGGCCCGAACGGCGCCGGCAAGACCACCACCATCGAGATCTGCGAGGGTTACCGGCGGCCGGACGAGGGCACGGTCCGCGTGCTCGGCCTCGACCCGGTCCGCGACGCCCGGGCGCTGCGGCCCAGGGTGGGAGTCATGCTCCAGTCCGGTGGGCTGCCGCAGGCGGTCCCGGCGGGCGAATACCTGCGCGTGATGGCGAGCTTCTACGCCCATCCGCTGGACCCGGCGGCCTTGCTCGACCGGCTCGGCCTGGCCGGCAGCGTGCGCGTCCCGTGCCGGCGGCTGTCCGGTGGCCAGCAGCAGCGGCTGTCGCTGGCCGCGGCCATCATCGGCCGGCCGGAGCTCGTCTTCCTGGACGAGCCGACCGCCGGCCTCGACCCGCAGGCGCGGCACGCCACCTGGGAGCTGATCGCGGAACTACGGGCCGCGGGCGTGAGCGTCGTGCTCACCACGCATTTCATGGAGGAAGCCGAACGGCTGGCGGATGGAGTCGTCATCGTTGACCACGGCCGGCTGGTGGCAGAAGGGACCCCGGCCGAGCTGACCGGCACCGACGGCCAGCTCAGGTTCCGCGCCGACCCGGGGCTGAGCACCGACAGCCTGCTCTCGGCCCTGCCCGACGGCACCGCCGTCAAGGAGTCGCCCGCAGGCCACTACGTGGTCGAGGTGCAGGGCCGGGTGGATCCGCAGCTGCTCGCCGCGGTCACCGGGTGGTGCGCCGATCACGGTGTCCTGGCCAAGGATCTGAGCGTGGAGAGCCGGACCCTGGAGGATGTCTTCCTGGAGCTGACCGGGCGGGAGCTTCGGTCTTGACCGCGCCGTCTGCGGCCGGCGCCCCGCCGGGCGCCGCAACCGGGACGTCCCAGTTCCGCCCCGCCCCGGGAGCGGCCAGGCTGCCGCGCATGATCGCCGCGCAGGCCTCGCTCGAGGCCAGGACCCTGGTCCGCAACGGTGAGCAGCTGCTGCTCGTCCTGATCATCCCGGTGCTGCTGCTCGTCGGCGTCAGCCTGGAGTCCTTCATCAACATCGGCTCCAGGACGCGGCTCGACCGGGTGGACTTCCTGGTCCCGGGGATCATCGCGCTCGCCGTGATGTCCACCGCGTTCACCAGCCAGGCGATCGCGACCGGCTTCGAGCGGCGCTACGGCGTGCTGAAGCGCCTGGGGGCCACGCCGCTGTCCCGGGGCGGGCTGATCGCCGCCAAGACCGGCACGGTCATCGCGGTGGAGCTGGCCCAGGTGCTGATCATCATCGTGGTGGGCCTGGCCCTGGGCTGGCGGCCGCACGCCACGGCCGCGGGCATCGTATGGGCCGTGCTGCTGGTGGCCGTCGGGACCGCGGCCTTCAGCGGGCTCGCGCTGCTGCTGGCCGGGACGCTGCGCGCCGAGGCCACCCTGGCCGCGGCCAACCTGATCTACCTGGTGCTGCTCGGCGTGGGCGGGGTGCTGTTCCCGCTGACCAAGTTCCCGCCGGGCGCACGCGGACCGCTCAAGCTGCTGCCCTCGGGTGCGCTGTCCGACGGGCTGCACCACGTCCTGCAGCACGCGGGCGGGTTCCCGGCGGGCGATTTCCTGGTGCTGGTGGTGTGGGCGGCGGCCGCTATCGGGCTGGCGGCACGGACGTTCAGGTGGGAGTGAGCTCGCTCAGGGATCGCGTGGGGCGTGGCGGTACCGCTCGCCCTGGCGCCTGTCGGCGGGGCCGAACGGCGCCAGAACGACCGGCATCGTCACGCTGGAGTGTTCCGGCGCCAGCCCTCGCATTGACGGCCATCGTGTCGCTGCAGGTGGGCGCGGCCGTGGCGGGGAGGTTGTTCGGCACGGTGCCCGTGGCCGGGGTGACCGGGTTGCGGCTGTGGTCGGCGGCGGTCGTGATCGGGGTGCTGGGGGCGCGGGGGGTGCGGCGCGCGGTGCGGGACCACCCGCTGCCGGGATGCTGGCCGGACTGGGTGGTGGTGGTCTCGTTCGGGGTGATCTTGGGGGTGATGAACTACTCGATCTACCAGGCGTTTGCGCGGATACCGCTGGGGATCGCGGTCACGATCGAGTTCCTGGGACCGCTGGCGGTGGCGGTGGCGTCGTCGCGACGGGTGATCGACCTGCTCTGGGTGGGGCTCGCCGGTGCCGGGGTGCTCCTGCTGGGCCGGGGCGGGACCGGCACCGCGCACGGCGCGCTGGGGGTCGGACACGGGGCGCAAGTGGCCGGGGTGATCTTTGCCCTGGTGTCCGCGGGCTGCTGGGCGGCGTACATCTTGCTGAGCCGGGCCACCGGGCGACGGTTCGCGGGGTCGTCCGGGCTGGTCATCGCGATGATCATCGCAGCCGTGCTGGTGACGCCGCCGGCCGTGATCGCCGGGGGCGCGGCGCTGCTACGGCCCGGGGTGATCGCGACCGGCATCGCCATCGGTCTGCTCTCGTCGGTCATCCCCTACCGGCTGGAGCTTGAGACGCTGCGCCGCGTCTCGGCGCGGGTGTTCGGCATCTGGATGAGCCTGGAGCCGGCCGTGGCGGCGCTGGCCGGCCTGGTCCTGCTGGGCGAGGTACTCGCGCCGCGCGAGTGGCTCGCGGTCGGCTGTGTCGTGGCCGCCTGCGCGGGCACCGCGCGCACTGCCGGGGACCGGACCGGACCGGGGCCGGCCGGCCGCGGCCAAACTCCGGCCTGACTGGCAGGTCTGCGGCCGCGGCATGCGGCGCGACCCTACGATGGGTGGGTGCCCGCCGACGTCGCCTCGAAGACCGCGCCGCCTGCTCTGGCTCGTGGTTCGGCGCTGCGCCGCGAGCTGACCCGGATCACGGCCCCGGCTCTTTGGCCTTCGGCCGCGTCGATGCGCGTCATCGCCCTGTGCGGCGTGGTCGCCACGGCGGGCAGCATCGTCACCGGTGCGGCCGTCCGGTTGAGCGAGTCCGGGCTCGGCTGCCCTGACTGGCCGGAATGCACCAGGCAGAGCCTGGTCGCGGCGAGCTCCAGGGGAGATTCGCTCACCCACGCGTGGGTCGAGTTCGGCAACCGGCTGTTCGTGACGCTGGTCATGATCACCTCTGTCGTCGTCCTGGTCGCGGCGTGGCGGTACGCGCACGGCGCGCGGCCCCAAGGCGCGCCGGCCGCCGAGGGGATGCCGTCGCAGGAGCGGGCACCACAGCCGGCCCGGGGAGCCTCGCCGGAGGTGTCGCTGCGCGCGGCACCGGGAGTACCGGCGGGCGGGGCACCGGGACCGCACCGGGGCGCGCAGCCGGACGGAACGCCGGCACCGGGACCGGGATCGCGGGACAGGGCGGCCCGGCCGGCTTGGGGTCTGATCTGGCTAGCCGCCGTGCAGCCCGCCGGGGTGGCGCTGCAGGCTGTTCTCGGCGGGATCGTGGTGCTGACCAAGCTCGACCCGGTGACCGTCTCCATCCACTTCCTGGCCTCGATCGCGATCCTGGGCGCAGCCGTCGCGCTGCACTCGCGGTTCGCCGACCCGGACTGGCCGCCGGGCATGACCGTGCGCAGCGACCTGCGCTGGCTGTCGGCCGGGCTGGTGGCGGTGACGGGTCTGATGCTGGCCGCGGGCACCGTGGTCACGGGCACCGGACCGCTGGCCGGGGCCGCGTCGGTGCCGCGTTATCACCTCCCGCTGACGGGCGTGACCCAGTTCCACGCCGATATCGGCTGGCTGCTGGGCGGCCTCACCGCGGCCACGCTGATCGCACTGCGCGCGGCCAAGCCGCCGCCGACCGCCATCCGCCGGGCCTGGGTGCTGTTCGGCCTGATCCTCAGCCAGGGAATCATCGGCTACTCGCAGTACTTCAGCGGCCTGCCGGCCGGGCTGGTCTGGGTGCACGTACTCGGCGCCACGCTGATCTGGATCGCCGCGCTGCGGCTGTTCTTCCTGTTGTGGCCCGGCCTGCTGCGGCCGGCCCAGCCGGGCGAAGCCAGCCGGGTCGAGCCGGTGGCGCCGCCTGCGGCGGCCAAAGGCTAGCTACCGCCGGGCTGATAGTGCCCCTCGGGAGGCATGACCGGGGGCGGCATCGGCGCGGCGTACGCGTGGCCGTGCGCCAGGCCCGAGGTGCCGTCCGCCGCCCAGGGTGGCAGCGGGGGCTCCGGCTGGTGACTCAGGAACGCGTCCCTGGCCACGCGCATGAGGCCGAGCAGTTCCTGCTGGCGGCGCGCGAACGTGCCGGGATCGATCACCTGGCGCTCGGCCCGCTGGTGCAGCAGCGCGAGCTCGGTCGCGGCCAGCTGGTAGTCGGTCATCGCGGTCGCGGCCGGCCTGCCGCCGGTGGCCCGCGCCCACGCGCGGGCGCGGCGCCGGCCCTCCAGGGAGCCGAGCATCTGCACGTCCCACATGCTGACCACGCCGGTGGGCACGTAGCCCGGCAGGACCCGCCAGATCAGCCCCACGATGTGGCGCCGGTCCTCCACGAGGACCACGATGAGCCCGGCGAATACGCAGAGCAGGATGCCGTAGGCGACCACCAGACCGCCGAAGCCGAACTTCGACAGCGCGTTCCACGTCCCGTGCAGCAGCATGGCGGCCAGCCAGCCGAGCGGCAGCGCCCACCAGGCGCGGCGGTGTGACGCCGCGTACGCCGCGCCCAGGCCGGTCATCGCGGTGAATATCGGGTGCGCGAACGGGGACAGCAGCCCGCGCAGCACGAACGTGAACTCGAGCAGCTTCACCCCGCCGACGCTGGGTTTGACCAGCGCCTCGATGTAGTAGCCGACGTTCTCGACCATGGCGAAACCCAGTCCCACCATGGCCGCGTAGATGATGCCGTCAGTGGGGCCGTCCAGTTCGCTGCGCCGCCACCAGACCATGCCGAGCAGGAAGGCGCCTTTGAGCGTCTCCTCGACCACCGGGGCGCCGAACGTGGCCGAGATGTAGTCCCCGTTCGAGGTGCCCAGCGCGGGCTGGGTGATGAATACCATGCCCGCCGTGTTGATCAGCGCGGCGAAGAGCGCGGCGACCCCGGCTCCCCAGACGAACGCGAACAGCAGGTGCGCGCGCGGCTCAGGCTCGAGGCGGTCCAGCAGCAGTACCAGGCTCACCAGCAGCGGCACCGGGAGCAGGGCCAGGGGCAGCGCGATGAAGAAGGGAGCGGCGCTGTGCACCCCGCTGCCCAGGCTCTCGAGCAGGTCGGCGCCGAGGGAGATGAGCAGGCACAGCACCGCGAGCACGGTGCCGACGGTCAGCCCGATCCGGCGCCGGCCCGGCGTCCGGCCCTCGATGACTGCCCTCGGGTCGAAAACCGGCATCCCGCCTGCCATAGCCGGCATGCTACCGAGGCTGCCTGGATCCGCTCGGAGATAGGCTCAACATGCACGCGGGGAACTGAGAGCAGGCATCCCGGACCGCCGCACGGCACGAGGCGAGGCAGGTGATCGCAGGGTGACCCGGATTGCGCGGGGCTGGGGCGAATTCACCGGCGGCGCCGGGGAAGGTGTCAGCCTGGAGCACTTCGGCGCGCCGGCGTCCGCCCGGGCCCTGCACCAGGAAGTCGGATTACCCGGGAGCGCGTGGCCGCCGCGGCGCGCTTCAACATCGCAAGGACAACCGGCCCGGAAGGACGACCCACACCATGACCTCGAATTCCGACGACACACTGCAGCAGCTATCTGATGCCGGGGTATCGATCTGGCTCGATGACATCAGCCGCGACCGGCTGATCACGGGCAACCTCGCGACGCTGATCCGCGACATGCACGTGGTCGGCGTGACGTCCAATCCCACGATCTTCGCGCACGCGCTGAGTTCCGGGTCCGCCTATGACGACCAGATCGCCGACCTGGCCCTCCGGGGAGTCTCGGTGGGCGAGGCGTCCAGGGCCATCACCACCTTCGACATCCGCTGGGCCTGCGACGTGTTCCGGCCGGTCTACGAGGCCACCGGCGGGACGGACGGCCGGGTCTCGCTCGAAGTGGACCCGCGGCTGGCCGGCGACACGCGCAAGACGATCGCCGAGGCCAGGGCGCTGTGGTGGACGGTGGACCGGCCGAACATGTTCATCAAGATTCCGGCCACCCCCGCGGGACTGCCCGCGATCACCGCGTGCCTGGCCGAGGGAATCAGCGTCAACGTCACGCTGATCTTCGCGCTGGCCCGGTACGGCGAGGTGATCGACGCGTTCATGGCCGGGCTTGAGCAGGCCGCGACGGCCGGCCATGACCTGTCGTCGATCTACTCGGTGGCCTCATTCTTCGTGAGCAGGGTGGACACGGAGGTGGACAACCGTCTGGACAAGCTGGGCACGCCCGAGGCCAGGGCGCTGCGGGGCAAGGCCGCCATCGCCAACACCAGGCTGGCCTACGAGCTGTACGAGCAGCGGTTCGCCGCGCCGCGCTGGGAGGCGCTGCGGTCGGCCGGCGCCAACCCGCAGCGACCGCTGTGGGCCTCGACGAGCACCAAGGATCCCGAATTCGACGACACGATGTACGTGGTCGACCTGGTCGCCCCGGGCATCGTGAACACAATGCCGGAGGCTACGCTGCATGCGGTCGCCGCGCACGGGAAGCTGCACGGCGACACCGCCGCGCAGGGTTACGACGAGGCCCGGCAGGTCATCGCGGACCTGGAGCGGCTCGGCATCAGCTACGACGACGTGGTGACCGTGCTGGAGGACGAGGGAGTCGCGAAGTTCGCCGCGTCCTGGGACGGGCTGCTGGAGACGATCAAGAAGGAAATGGATGCCCGGGGCTCTGGTCAGGGAGTGGGTCAGCAGTGAGTACGGAGGCCGGTCCGGCCGGCGAACCGCCAGCCACCGGCCAGCCCGTACCCTACGCGGGCCGGGTGACGTCCGGTGACGCGGTCACCGTCAACACCCGCGGCGTAGCGGTCATGGACGCCGAGCAGGAGGCCGCCGCCGCCCTCATCGCCGACGGCGTGCCGGCGGCCCTGATGGCGAAGGATCCGGGGCTGTGGGGCCCGGACGCGGCGGAGGAAGCGTCGACCAGGCTGGGCTGGGTCACCGCGCCGCGCAGCTCGCGGTCCCTGCTCGGTCCGCTCAACGTGCTGGCCGCGCAGGTGCGGGAGGACGGCCTGGATCATGTCGTGCTGGCCGGCATGGGCGGCTCATCTCTGGCCCCTGAGGTGATCAGCCGCAGCGCCGGGGTGCCGTTGACCGTGCTGGACACCACCGACCCGCACCAGGTGGCCGCGACGGTCAGGGACCGTCTGGAGACCGCGCTCGTGGTGGTGTCCAGCAAGAGCGGTTCGTCGGTCGAGACCGACAGCCACCGGCGCATCTACGAGCGGGCGTTCGCCGGCCTGGGGCTGTCGCCGGAGCAGGTGGCCCGGAGGTTCGTGGTCGTCACCGACCCGGGATCACCGCTGGAGAAGACCGCCGACGAGGCCGGCTACCACGTGATGCTCGCCGATCCGAACGTGGGCGGACGGTACAGCGCGCTCACCGCGTTCGGCCTGGTGCCCGCCGCGCTGGCGGGCGCGGACGTGACCCGGCTGCTCGATGAGGCCGATAGCGTGGCCTCCGTGCTGGCCGGCACCTTGGACAATCCCGGGCTCGCGCTGGGCGCCGCGCTCGGCGGCTATGCCCTGGCGGGGCACGACAAGGCCGTGCTGGCCGACTGCGGCTCCGGGCTGGCCGGCTTCGGCGACTGGGCCGAGCAGCTGATCGCCGAGTCCACCGGCAAAGACGGCCGCGGGATCCTCCCCGTCGTGGTCGAAGGCGAGAGCGCGCCGGGCTTTTCACCCGGTCCCGACGTGCACCTGATCGCGCTGGGCGACCCGGCCGGGCCGGTGGACACCGTGATCTCGGGCCCGCTCGGCGCCCAGTTCCTGGTCTGGGAGTACGCGGTCGCGGTGGCCGGCCGGCTGCTCGGCGTCAATCCCTTCGACCAGCCGAACGTCACCGAGTCCAAGGACAACACCAGGCGGCTGCTGGCCGATGCCGGCGACGGCCCGCTGCCGGCCGGCGAGCCCGCGTTCACCGACGGCGCCATCGACGTGCACGGGGACGCGGACTTCATCGCCGGCGCCGCGGACCTGGCCGGCCTGCTCGATGCCGTGCTGTGGTCGCTGCCCGAGTCCGGCTATCTTGCGATCATGGCTTATCTGGACCGGGTCGGGGACGCCGATGCGCAGCGGCTGCGCACCGCCCTGGCCGCTCGCACCCCCCATCCGGTCACGTTCGGCTGGGCCCCCAGGTTCTTGCACTCGACCGGCCAGTACCACAAGGGTGGCCCCCAGTCAGGGGTGTTCCTGCAGATCACCGGCGCGCTCGCGGAGGATGTTGAGGTGCCGGGCGAGCCGTACACACTGGGCAGGCTCCAGCTCGCCCAGGCCCTCGGCGACCTTGACGCGCTGTCGCGCCGGGGCAGGCCCGCCATCCGGCTGCACCTGCGCGATCGTCCCGCCGGGATCGCACAGCTGCTCGCCGCCGCGTCCACGGAAGGAGTCGGAAGATGACAGCGGTCAGCGCGGGCGGACATCTCATGGCGGTCAATCCGCTGCGTGATGTCCGCGACCGGCGCATTCCCCGGGTGGCCGGCCCGTGCGTGCTCGTCATGTTCGGCGTCACCGGAGACCTGGCGCGCAAGAAGCTGCTCCCCGCCATTTACGACCTGGCCAACCGGGGCCTGCTGCCGCCGGGATTCTCGCTGGTTGGTTTCGCCCGCCGGGACTGGGAGAACGAAGACTTCGCCCAGCTCACCTACGAGGCGGTGAAGCAGCACGCGCGCACCCCGTTCCGGGACTCGGTCTGGCAGCAGGTCAGCGAAGGGGTGCGGTTCGTGCCGGGCGAGTTCACCGACGACGAGGCCTTCGATCGCCTGGCCGAGACCGTCAAGCAGCTCGACGCCGAGCGCGGCACCGGCGGCAACTACGCCTTCTACCTGTCCATCCCGCCCAAGACCTTCCCCGACGTCATCCAGCAGCTCAAACGGTCCGGCCTGTCCGACCCCGGCGATAGCAGCGACGGCGTCCAACCATGGCGGCGGGTGGTCATCGAGAAGCCGTTCGGTCACGACCTGGCCAGTGCCAGGGAGCTGAACGCGATGCTCGACGCCGTTTTCCCGGCCAACGCCGTGTTCAGGATCGACCACTACCTCGGCAAGGAAACGGTCCTGAACATCCTGGCGCTGCGGTTCGCGAACACGCTCTGGGAGCCGATCTGGAACCGCAGCTATGTGGACCACGTGCAGATCACCATGGCCGAGGACATCGGAATCGGCGGCCGGGCCGGCTACTACGACGGCATCGGCGCGGCCCGGGACGTTATCCAGAACCACCTGCTGCAACTGCTGGCCCTGACCGCGATGGAGGAGCCGCTTTCCTTCGACGCGGCATCACTGAGCGCGGAGAAGCAGAAGGCGCTCAGCGCCGTCCGGCTGCCCGACGACCTGGCCACCGGCACAGCCCGGGGCCAGTACACGGCGGGCTGGCAGGGCGGCATCGAGGTGCCCGGGTTCCTCGAGGAGGACGGCATCGCCCCAGACTCGCGGACCGAGACCTACGCCGCGATGCGGCTCGGCGTGGACACCAGACGGTGGGCCGGCGTCCCGTTCTTCCTGCGGACCGGAAAGCGGCTGCCGCGCCGGATGACCGAGATCGCGCTGATCTTCCAGCGCGCGCCGCACCTGCCGTTCACCGCCACCGACACCGAGGAACTCGGCCAGAACGCGCTGGTGATCCGGGTGCAGCCGGACGAGGGCGTGACCGTGCGGTTCGGCTCGAAGGTGCCCGGGGCAGCGATGGAGGTCCGCGACGTGAACATGGACTTCGCCTACGGCGAGTCCTTCACCGAGTCCAGCCCGGAGGCCTACGAGCGGCTCCTGCTCGAGGTGCTGATCGGCGACGCGCCGCTGTTCCCGCACCAGGAGGAGGTCGAGCTGTCCTGGCAGATCCTCGACCCGGTCGAGGAGTTCTGGGCCGAGCACGGCAAGCCGGAGCAGTACCCGGCCGGGTCGGCGGGCCCGCCCAGCGCCGATACGCTGATGGGCCCAGGGCGCACCTGGCGGCGGCTGTGACGGGAGGCGACCGGAGATGATGATCGACCTGACCGAGACCACGACCGGCGCGATCCGCGACACGCTGATGCAGGCGCGGGTTCAGCTGGGCGGCCCCGCGCTCGGGATGGTGCTCACGCTGATCATCGTGACCGACGAGTCCGGCCAGTACGACGCCGTGCGCGCGGCCAGCCAGGCGGCGCGCGAGCATCCCTGCCGGATAATCGGGGTGATCACCCGCCGCCCGGCCGCCCGGTCCAGGCTCGACGCCGAGATCCGGGTGGGCGACACCAGCCCGGGCGAGACCTTGCTGCTGCGCATGCATGGCCCGGTCGGCCAGCACGCCGACTCCGTGGTAGCCCCGCTGATCCTGCCCGACATCCCGGTCGTCACCTGGTGGCCGGACCTGGCGCCGGCTATCCCGTCCGCGGACCCGCTCGGCGCGCTCGCCCAGCGCAGGATCACCGACGCGGCCGCCAGCGACAAGCCGCGCCAGATGCTCACCGCCCTCGCGTCCGGTTACCGGCCCGGGGACACCGATCTCAGCTGGACCCGGGCGACCCCCTGGCGGTCGCTGCTCGCCGCCACGCTGGACCAGCCGTACGCCGAGATGAGCAGCGCCGCGGTGAGCGCGGAAGAGCACAACCCGAGTGCGGACCTCATCGCCACCTGGCTCGCCGACAAGCTGGACATCCCGGTGACCAGGGAGATCTCGGGCGGCCCCGGCATCACCGACGTGACCTTCGTGACCGAGGAGGGGAACATCACGCTGTGCAGGCCGGACGGCCGCAACGCCACACTGAGCAAGCCGGGCCAGACCGACCGGCCGGTAGCGCTGCATCGCAGAGACACCGCGGAACTGCTCACCGAGGAGCTGCGCAGGCTCGATCCCGACCTGGTTTACGCCGAAGTGCTGACCAGATTCGCCGAGCACCCCGTCGGGGACGACGCCGTCGCATGAGCGCCCCCGAGGTCCTCGTCCACCGCGACGCTCCGCTGCTGGCTAAGGCGGTCGCCGCCCGGCTCGTCACCCGCCTGGTTGACGCCGCGGCGGCCCGCGGCGCCGCGTCCGTCGTGCTGACCGGCGGTGGGATCGGCACCGCGGTGCTGGCCGAGCTGTCCGCGGCGCCGGCCGCCGACGCGGTCGACTGGCGGCACCTGGACGTGTGGTGGGGAGACGAGCGGTTCCTGCCCGCGGGCGACCCGGAACGGAACGAGGCGGGGGCGCGGGAAGCCCTACTCGGGAAGGTGGACGTCGACCCCGGGCGGATCCATCCGATGCCCGGGCCGGACGGCCCTGACGGCGACGATCCGGAAGCGGCGGCGGCCCGTTATGCGGCCTGGCTCAGCGCGGCGGCCCGCCCCGAGGATCACGGGGAGGTGCCGTCCTTCGACCTGCTGCTGCTCGGCATAGGTCCGGAGGGACACGTGGCCTCGCTGTTCCCCGGCATGCCCGCCCTCTACGACGACCGGCCGGTAGTCGCCGTCCGCGGCTCGCCCAAGCCGCCGCCCGTCCGGCTGACCCTGACGCTCCCGGCGATCTGCGCCGCGCGCGAGGTCTGGATGATCGCGGCCGGCGAGGAGAAGGCCGGCGCGGTCCAGCTCGCCCTGTCCGGCGCGGGCCCGGTTCAGGTGCCCGCGGCCGCGGCGAGAGGCAGGCAGCGGACGCTGTTCCTGCTCGACCGGTCGGCGGCTGGCCGGCTGCCACCCGATCTCGGCCGGCCTGCCTCCCCCTGACCCGTGTTTCCGCTGACCTGATCCCTGCTTCGGCTGCTCCTGCCGGACTGACCCCGCCCGGGCTGACCGTGGCGGGCACCGCGGGCGTCGCCTCGGCGGGCGGGCCCTCAGCGGGCGGGGCCGCCCGTCCCGGGCCCGGAACCGCCCGGTCCAGGCCCACGGCGGCCGCGCAGCCCGGCCAGGCGCAGGCCCACCAGGAAGAAGATCACCAGGGGTATCACCAGCCCGGTCGCATGCAGCGAGCCCGCCAGGACCAGCCAGAGCAAGGCGATAGGCAGGAACGGGACGAAAACCGGCCCCCGGGGAGCCAGCGCCGGCCGATCTGACGGCTCCTGCATTCCCGGCCGCCCCGGTATCCCGGCGGCCACGGGCGGCTTCTCGATGTCCGCCCCCAGCACCGCATCGACCGGCAGGTCGCTGGTGAGCTGACGCAGGTCGGCCCAGGTTTTCGCGGCATAGGCGGCCGTCGTCCGCTCGTCGAACTCGTTGAGATCCAGGCGGCCGTCGGTGTAAGCCTGGCGCAGGATCTCGACAGCGCTCTCCCGGTCGGAGTCCGACGCACGGATCGCCCCGTCATGCCCCACGGTCCGGTCCTCCTCAAGCCGTTACATCCTCTCTTTGGATACTAGCTCGTCTGACCGACACGTTGCCCGTGGCCACTGGTCAGATACGCCTGACGGCGGCTCCCTGGCCGGCCTCAGCGCCGGGAGGCGCCGCCGGACCCGCGGACGGAATCAGCGCGCCCGTTCCGTCCCTGACGTCCTGAAAATGCCTTAACTTCCCATAATCTCTGAGGCGCAGGTCTCCCCCAAACCACACTGCCGGGTTTACGCTCAGGGCAGATCTTCCCCCTGGTTCTTCTGAGCCGCCTGTGAAAGTAAGGAAGGTCCGTATGAACCGCTGCGTGCCGGCCCGGAAAACCCGGTACCGGCTCTTGCCTGCGGCCGCCGCTATCGGCCCGGAGGCTCATTCCGGCCGAGGCTGCCGTGCCATCCACCACTGCCGCGTCCGGACCCCACCGTGGCGTAGGGCAAAGCCGACACGCGTACCCTCCTGGAGGAATCACCTTGAGCGTTAATGAGGATCGCACTACCACCCCGGCGCCGGCACCGGTAGCCGCCTCCCCCGTCGCTGACCCGGCCCCGCTCGGGCTGGCCGGCTTCGCGCTGACCACGTTCCTGCTGTCGGCGTTCAACGCCGGCTGGATGACCAAGGCGAGCGGGCTGGCCTGGCTTAGCTACGCGCTCGCGTACGGTGGCATAGCCCAGTTGCTCGCCGGGATGTGGGAATTCCGGAACAGGAATGTGTTTGGCGCCACGGCGTTCGCCTCTTATGGCAGCTTCTGGATCGGGCTCTTCTTCTATGTTCAGCTCTACGGGGCTAAGTTCCTGGCCCACCCACTCACGGCCCCGCTCTTCAATCGCGACGTCGGCTGGATCCTGCTGGCCTTTGCCATCTTCAACACGTACATGCTGATCTGGAGCGCGGCCACCAGTCTGGCCGTGTTCGCGGTGTTCCTCACGCTGGAGGCCACAGAGATCATCCTGTTCGCCGGGAATTTCGCCCTCAGCACCGGCACGATCAAGCTCGGGGGGTACATCGGCGTGCTCACCGCGCTGGTGGCGTGGTATACCTCCGCGGCGGGTGTGTTCAACGGCATGCGAGGCAACATCGTGGTGCCCGTAGGCGGGCCATTGATCAAGCCCTGATCGGTCAGCGGCAGGCCGCAGGCGTCAGGTGGTCCCCCGGCCCATGGGTCGGGGGACCACCCGCGTCTACCCCCGGGCGGATGGACCTTCGAGAAAGCGCAAGCTGGGACTGCGGGCGGCTGGCCGGGCAGCTGGCACGGGTGGAGGCCAGAACGCGGCCCTGGCGCTCGATCACCGGCATCCTCATCGGCAGCGCAGCGCAGCAGACCATGGCTAACCTGTCGGCTGGGCTAGCCCCGCTTGTGGCTGTTCTCGAAGCCAGTCAGGACGTGACCGGGGATGCGCCCGCGATCGCTGACCTCGATTCCCCTGCTCTTGGCCCAGGCGCGGATCTCGGCGCTGCGCTGGCGGTTAGCGGTCGTCCGGCGCCTGCGCCTGGGTGCCTTGACCGTCGCCTTGCGCGCGTGCTCGGCGAACTTTCCCACCACCTCGCTAAGCCTCTCGCTGTGCCTGGTGCATAGGTCAATCTCGTACTCCTGGCCGTCGATGCCAAAGGTAATGTTGCGCTGTTGACCCGCGGGAATCTCTTTATCGTCGTAGTCGCACGCGTATGTGACAGAAACCCTCTGTGCCACTTGCTCCCCCCTTCTCCTGCGGTAAATATATCCCGCAGGAGCGCAGCATAACCACGCTGACGCCAATCCGCTTGATCGGGCGCCGCCTCGTCAGATGGGCGGTGGCACCTGCGCGGGCGGCAGCTCCGGCGGCGCTATCGGCCGCCGCTGCTGCCATTCAACTTCGGCACTCGGCCGCATCGGCAGTAAGCCCGGGAATCACTCCCCGATTGGCAGCACGGGCCGGAAGGCAGAAGGGCCGGTGCGGAAGTCGCCTCCTCGGCGATAGGCGCGACGCGGCTCCAGCCGAACGGTATTCCGCGAAGGCAACAGGTGCGGCCCGGGGGACTAGCCGCACCGGCCGATAGTCACGAACGGCCGCGGGAGTGGCCGTATTCCCGTTCCCGGGCCCCGCCCCGTCCGGGGCGGTACGCGCCGGAGTCCCGCGGCGGGCCGCCGCGGTCAGCGCGCCCGTCCGGGTACGGGTTCGCGCGATCGAGATCGGCCGGGTCCGGCTCATAGCCGGCCGGGTGGCTGCCCTGGCCGGGATAACCCCCGCTCAGCGACGCGGCCGGGAACATATCAGTTGGCGGGCTGGGCAGGTACCCCTGCTCTGCCTCGCCCTGGTAGCTGTCGGCCAGCGGGTCGTGGGGGAAGCCGTCGCCGGTGAACTCGTCCTGAGCGAATCCGTCTCCTCCGTAGCCGTCTGGCTCTCCCGCGTACCCCTCCGGCGCGAATTCGTCCGCAGCGAGCGTGTCCGCGGGGGTTCTGCCTTCGGCGAACCCGTCCGGGGCGAACCTGTCCGGGGCGAACCTGTCCGGGGCGAACCTGTCCGGGGCGAACCCGTCCGGGGCGAACCCGTCCGGGGCGAACCCGTCCGGGGCGAACCCGTCCTCCGGCCGGGCCTGCGGGATCTCGTCGCTCGGCGCACCAGTGCGCCAGCGCCCCACCGGCAGCGGCCCGGTGGGCGGGTACGAATCCTGCTGACGGCCGGCGAACTGAGCGGACACTCCCGGCGGGGGTGCGGCGGGTGGCTCCCGGTAACCGTCATGGGGGGCGTGGTAATCAGCTCCCGGGGGCACGTCCCCGTAGCCGTCGGCCGGGGGTAGCTCCCCATAGCCGCCGGCCGGGGGCAGGTCCCGGTAGCTGCCGGGCGGCAGATCCTGGTAGCCGGCGGGGGCGGCGGAGCCGGGCCCCTCGTAACCCCCCGGCGGCGCCACCTGGTATCCGGCGTCCTGGTACCCGCCCGCCGGGGGGCCGGCGTGGTCCGCCGGCGGCAGGTCGTGGTGACCTTGCGGCGCCGGTCCCTGGTAGTAGCCGTCCGCCGGCATCTGGTGCTGGCCGCCGGGCGGCGGTCCCTGGTAGCCGCCCGGACCGGGATCGGTGTACCTGGCTGCCGGCGGACCTTCCTGGTAGCCGGATGGCGTCGTCGTGGCGTACCCGGAGCGCGGGCCACCGTAGCCACGCTGCGCAGGCAAGTCCTGGTCGGGCCCGGTCCGCGGGTCCTGGTAGCCTCCGCCCGGCGCGAAATCCGGGGAGCCGGCGGACAGCGGGTTGGTACGCCCGCGGTCTAGCGGTGTCTCCTCGTGGTCACGATACGGCGGAGGATAATCGTCGGCGGCCTGGCCAGGGAGCGGGACCGGCATGCCGCCTGGTCCCATCGCCGCCGTCGACGCCCCGGCATCGACCTGCCCGAGCCCGGGAGCGCCGGTTCGCGACCCTGATCCGGCCCGGCCTGGAGGGCCCTGCGCCAGCGCTTCGACCATCCGCGGCAGTTCCGGGATCGGCAGCCGGAAGGTACCCGTGCAGGTATCGCCTTGCCAGATGCTGAACACGGCCACCCCGGTGTCCGCGTACCAGCTCACCCTCATGGTGCGAGAGTCTCCGCGTACGTCAAAGAAGACCTCGCCGAGACGGGGCAACGGGGCTGCGTCCGACGCAGACATGGTGCCCATCGTGACCCTAACCATCTAGCTTGTCTACCTGATCGCGGACACCGGTCGCGACCCGGAACATCGCGCCGGCCAGTGCGGCGAATTTGCCGCCCTGGCTGCGCGCGGCCCGCGCCTGATGGCATTATTATGCGCCGGAGCACAGGTGCGGATCGTGCCACGTGCCGGGTGGCGGTCCAGTTTCTCCGCCGCTGTGGGCGTTCGGCATAGTACTACCCCGCCGAACTCGTTCCGCGCACGCGGGAACACCGCGGCGGGATAGCGCGTTGCACAGTATGCGACGGGGCTGTTCCCGCAAGCACGCACGGATCGTCTGTTCGCGAGCCGAGCGCTCCAAGGAGCGACGAAGGACCCCAAGAACTAGTTGTTGAGGTGATTAAACCATGTCTGAGGCACGTCGGCATGCTGCTGTTCTCCCCCGCCCGAACTGGGGGTGGCAGGATGATGCCGCATGCCGCGGTGAGGATCTCCTCCTGTTCTTCGGGCCGGACGGCGAGCGCCAGCCGGAGCGGGAACTGCGCGAGCGCAAGGCCAAGGCGATCTGCCTGAGCTGCCCGGTCCGCAACGAATGCCTGAACTACGCGGTTTCCCGGCCGGAGAAGTACGGCACCTGGGGCGGTCTCAACGAGGACGAGCGGTCGTCCGAGCGCCGTCGCCGGATGCGCCGCGCCAACGCTGCCTGACCGTCAGCCCGCCTCCCCGTCGCGATCGAGAAGTTCCAGTACGTCAGAATCGGTGAGCTGGCCGAACGATACGTACCATTCACCCACGGCGCGGAAGGTTTCCGGCAGCGCCAGTGCGACCACCGAGTTCGCCTCGCGCAGCATCGCCGCCGCCGATGACGGCGCCGCCACCGGGATGGCCAGCACCGTCCGCCCTGCCAGCCTGCTCCGCAGCGAGCGCAGGGCGGCCCGCGCCGTCACGCCGGTGGCCAGGCCGTCGTCCACCAGGATCACCAGCCGGCCTTCCACCTCAGGGGGCGGCCGGCCGCCGCGGTACACCCTGACCCGCCGGTCCAGTTCGGCGCGCTCGCGCGCGACCACCGGCGCGAGGTCGCCTCGGCTCAGGCCGAGCCTGCGCAGGAACTCATCGTCATAGACCGGCCCGCCGCCCTCGGCGATGGCCCCCACGCCGAGTTCCGGCTGGGGCGGGTAGCCGATCTTCCTCGTGACCAGCACGTCGAGAGGGCTGCCCAGCGCGTCGGCTATCTCCCGCGCGACCGGGACCCCGCCGCGCGGCAGGGCCAGCACGAGCGGGCGGGCGGCGGGGGCCGGTGATGCCCCTGCCGGTTCCCGCCCGGCCTGCTGGCTCTCAGGAGAGGCCAGAACATGGCGAAGCCGGGCCGCCAGCAGCCGTCCCGCGGCCCGCCGGTCGGCGAACAGCGGCGGTGCGGCGGTCACAGGCACGTTCGCGAACACCTGGGCCATCCGCTGGGCTCGACGTTAGGTCCCTTACTGGCCTGTACCCACGATCGGCGGCCCGTACGCGCGGGTCATGACCAGGCCCGCGGCCGTTTGGCTGCCCCGCCGGGACGGGGAGCCAGCCCGCCGGGGGCACAATGTGGGGCATGATCTGCGTCTCATGCCGGGAGCGCCGCCATGAGGACTGCCCGGGCGGCACGTGGTGCGACTGTCAGCACGAACCGCCGCAGCAGGCTCCCGAGCCGACCCTGGCCTGGATACGCCAGGGCTAGAAATCGCGGTCGAAAGCTGGGAATCGCGGCCGGCCGACGGAATAGCCCACGCACCGAAGCCGGTTGTCTCCACCGTGACGCCGGTTCCGGACAGCGCCAGCCCGCGCGGCAGCGTGCCGGATTCGGCCTGGACATTCGCCCTGGCGTCGTGTGATCCTCGATGTGTGGACGCCGCCGATCCCCTTCTTGTCGGACGCAGGCACGTGGACCTGCAGCGCGTCCATAGCGCCATTTGTCGCCGGGTCAGCTGATCCCCCCGTCCGCAGTTATGCCGGGCGCGTGCGGCGATCCGTCCCGGTCCGGCACCTGAACACCCTGTGCCCTCGCTTACCGGGCCGCCTCGGGCCACGCGCCTCCCCGACCCGGAAGGACGCGCCGCATGACGGCAAGCACCCAGGAAGCCCCGGCCGGGCTGGCGCGGGAGCGCGGGGCCGGTGGCGGCCCGCCGCGCCGCCGCGGTGAGGGGCAGTGGGCGCTCGGCTACCGCGAGCCGCTGAACAAGAACGAGGAAAGCAAGAAGAACGACGACGGCCTGAACGTCCGCCAGCGGATTATCGACATCTACTCCAGGTACGGCTTCGATTCCATCGACCCGGCCGACCTGCGCGGCCGGTTCCGCTGGTACGGGCTCTACACCCAGCGCAAGCCCGGCATCGACGGCGGGAAGACGGCCGTGCTCGAACCCGAAGATCTCGACGATCGCTACTTCATGCTGCGGATCCGGATCGACGGCGGCCAGCTGGACGACAGGCAGCTCCGGGTGATCGGCGATGTGTCACGCAGGTTCGCGCGCGGCACGGCCGACATCACCGACCGGCAAAACATCCAGCTGCACTGGGTGCAGATCGAGGACGTCCCCGCCATCTGGGAGGCCCTGGAGAGTGTGGGCCTGTCCACCACGGAGGCGTGCGGGGACACCCCGCGGGTGATGCTCGGCTGCCCGGTGGCCGGCATCGACGCCGGCGAGATCATCGACGCCACCGCCGAGATCCGCGAGACCGCCGGGCGCTACCTGGGCGATCCCGCCTTTTCCAACCTGCCCCGCAAGTACAAGACGGCGATGAGCGGCTGCCCGGCGCAGTGCACCGTGCACGAAATCAACGATGTCGCGTTTGTGGGCGTGCACGGCCCGGACGGCCAGCCCGGTTACGACCTCTGGGTCGGCGGCGGGCTGTCCACCAACCCGAAGATCGGGGTTCGCCTCGGCGCCTTCATCCGGCCCGGCCAGGTGGCCGAGGTGTGGGCGGGGGTGACCTCGGTGTTCAGGGACTACGGGTACCGCCGGCTGCGGCACAGGGCCCGGCTGAAGTTCCTGATCGCCGACTGGGGCGCGGCCAGGTTCCGCGAGGTCCTGGAGAAGGAGTACCTGGGGTACGCGCTGCCGGACGGGCCCTCGCCCGGCCAGCCGCGGGCCGGCCGGCGCGACCACGTCGGCGTGCACCGCCAGCGCGACGGCCGCTACTACGTGGGCTTCGCGCCCCGGGTCGGCCGGGTGTCCGGCGTCCAGCTCGGCCAGATCGCGGATCTGGCCGCCAGGTACGGCAGCGGCCGGGTGCGGACCACCGCCGAGCAGAAGATGATCATCCTGGACGTGCCCGGGGACCGCACCTCGGACCTGTCCGCCGAGCTCGAGAAGCACGGGCTCCAGGTCACTCCCAGCGTGTTCCGGCGGCACACGATGGCCTGCACCGGCATCGAGTTCTGCAAGCTGGCCATCGTCGAAACCAAGCAGCGGGCGTCCGACCTGATCGACGAGATGGAGCGGCGCCTGCCAGATTTCCCGGTGCCGGTCACGATCAACGTGAACGGCTGCCCCAACTCCTGCGCCCGGATCCAGACCGCCGACATCGGGCTCAAGGGGTCGCTGGTCACCGACGCCGGCGGGCGCCAGGTCGAGGGCTTCCAGATTCACCTGGGCGGCGCGCTGAACGGCGGTGACGGGTCGGAGTCGGGATTCGGCCGTAAGGTCCGCGGGCTCAAGACCACGGCCGAGCAACTGCCCGATTACGTGGAGCGGGTACTGCGCAGGTTTGCGGCGGACCGTTATCCGGACGAGACATTCGCGGCCTGGGTCAGCCGCGCTAGCGAAACGGACATCTCATGACAGAACGCGCCGTGCCTTTCTACTGCCCTTATTGCGGGGAGGAGGATTTGCGGCCCGACACCCGGGAAGCTCACTGGCAATGTCGCAGTTGCACAAGGTGTTTCCGGATAAGCTTCGCAGGGATCGGAGTTTTGCCCTCGACTTCCGTGCCGGACCGTGCCAGGAGGGATGACGCCGCATGACAACGCTGGCCTGGAGGGGCGACCCCCCGCAGTCCCCCGAGGTGTTCGCCGAGCAAGCAGCGCAGGCTCTTGCCGGCGCCACCGCCGAGGAGATCGTGCAGTGGGCGGCTGACACCTTCGATGACCGGCTGTGCCTGACGTCATCGATGACCGACGCGGTGCTCATTCATCTCGCCTCGGTGGTCCAGCCCGGCATCGACGTAATTTTCCTCGACACCGGGTATCACTTCGCCGAAACCATCGGCATGCGCGATGCTGTCGCCGCCGTTTACCCGGTCAACGTGGTGAATGTCACACCCGAGCGGACCGTGGCCGAGCAGAACGCCGAGTTCGGCGAGCGGCTGTATGCCCGCAACCCCGATCTCTGCTGCGCCATGCGCAAGGTCCAGCCGCTGGAGCGCACCCTGCGCCAGTACGACGCCTGGCTCACCGGCGTGCGCCGGGAAGAGACGCCGTCCCGTCGGCACGCGAAGGCTGTGGAGTGGGACGCCAGGCGCCAGATGGTCAAGGTGAACCCGATCGTCGGCTGGACCCAGGACCAGGTGGACGAGTACATCGACACACATGGCATCCTGGTGAACCCGCTGGTCCCCGAGGGTTACCCGTCGATCGGCTGCGCCACGTGCACGCTGCGGGTCGAGCCCGGCGCTGACCCGCGCAGCGGCCGCTGGGCGGGCACGGGTAAGAGCGAGTGCGGCATCCACGAATAGACCTCCCGCCGCTGGTGGTGGTGGCCCATGGCAGCCGTGATCCCCGCGCTGCGGCCACGATCGAGGAAGTAGTCGACCTCGTCCGGGCGCGGGCCACCCGCCGCGGGCTGGCGGGATTGCGGATCAGCGCTGCGTACCTCGGGCACGCGGCGCCTTCGCCCGCGCAGGTGCTGGGCGCGCTGCCCGCAGGCCCGGTCGTGGTGCTGCCGCTGCTGCTGACCGGCGCCTACCACAGCAAGACCGACCTCCCGGCCGTGCTCCGGGCCGCGTCCGCCCGGTCCGGCGGCGCGCTGCAGATCAGCTACGGTGATCCGCTCGGGCCGCACCCGCTGCTGGTCACCGCGCTGGAACGCCGGCTCGCCGAGGCGGGCGTGCTTCCGGGTGATCCCGGCACCTCGGTGGTGCTCGCCGCCGCCGGCTCCAGCGACCCCCGGGCCTGCGCGGTCGTCACCCGGCTGGCGGCACAGTGGAGGGCGCGGCGCGGCTGGCGGGACGTGCTCCCGGCCTACGCGAGCGCCGCCGCGCCGCCGCCGGGCGGGGCGGTGTCCGCCCTGCTGGCCGGCGGCGCACGCCGCGTGGTGGTGGCCAGTTACCTGCTTGCCCCCGGCAGGTTTGCCGGGCAGGTCCGCGACGAGGCGCTCGCCGCCGGTGCCGCCGCGGTCAGCGCGCCGCTGGGGGCCGCCCCCGAGCTGGCCGACGTCGTGCTCACCCGGTACGCCGCCGCCCGCGCCGGGCACGCCGCCGCGGCGGCCGCCCGGATAGCCTGACGTCCATGACCGGACCGCGGGCCACCCACGAAGTGCTCAACCAGCCCCCGCCGCTCGCCGGGCACGACGTGGCCCAGGATCCGGCGCTGCTCGAGGCCCTGAGCCGCGAGCACGCCGGTGCCGTGGCGGGCGAACTGCACGAGCTCGGCGTCCTGGCCGGGTCCGCGCAGACGCAGGAGCAGGCCAGGCTGGCCAACGACCACGTGCCCAGCCTCCGCACCCACGACCGGTACGGCCACCGGATCGACGAGGTCGACTACCACCCGGCCTGGCACGCGCTGATGTCGGTGGCCGTCTCGCACGGCCTGCACGCGGCCCCCTGGTCGGACCGCGAGCCCGGCGCGCACCTGGCCCGGGCGGCGAAATTCTACGTGTGGAGCCAGGCCGAGGCCGGGCACAGCTGCCCGGTCTCGATGACCTATGCGGCGGTGCCCGCGCTCCGGCACGCGCCGGAACTGGCCCGGCGGTTCGAGCCGCTGCTCGCCTCCCGCGCGTACGACCCCGGCCTGCGAGTGCCTGAGACCAAGGCCGGGCTGCTGTGCGGCATGGCCATGACTGAGAAGCAAGGCGGCTCGGACGTGCGGGCCGGCACCACCCGCGCCGAGCCCGCGCCGTCGGCCGGCCCGGGCGCGAACCTGCTCACCGGGCACAAGTGGTTCAACTCGGCGCCCATGTGCGACCTGTTCCTGGTCCTGGCCCAAGGACCCGGCGGGCTGACCTGCTTCCTGCTCCCCCGGGTGCTGCCGGACGGCACCCGTAACGCGATCCGGATCCAGCGGCTCAAGGACAAGCTCGGCAACCGCTCCAACGCGTCCGCCGAGGTCGAGTACGACGGGGCGGTCGGCTGGCAGGTGGGCGAGCCGGGCCGGGGCGTGCGCACGATCATCGACATGGTCACCGCGACGAGGCTGGATTGCGTGCTGGGCAGCGCCGCGGGCATCCGCCGCGGCACGGTTGCCGCCGTGCACCACTGCGCCCACCGGCAGGCGTTCGGCAGGAATCTCATTGATCAGCCGCTGATGACCGGCGTGCTGGCCGATCTCGCGGTCGAATCCGAGGCCGCGACCGCGCTGGCGATCCGGCTGGCCGCGGCGGCACAGCGGTCGGCGGACGGCGACGCCGACGAGTCGGCGCTGTTGCGGGTCGCGCTGCCCGCCGCCAAGTACTGGGTCGGCAAGCGCGCCGTGGCGCACGCGGCGGAGGCCCTGGAGTGTCACGGCGGCAACGGCTACGTGGAGGAATCCGGGCTGCCCGGACTCTACCGTGAGGCGCCGCTGAACTCGATATGGGAAGGCTCCGGCAACGTGACCGCGCTCGACGTGCTGCGCGCGCTGCGCCGCTCCCCCGAGTCCGCGGACGTGCTGGGGGCCGAGCTGGATATGGCGGCCGGCGGCGACAAGCGGCTGGACGAGGCGACCGCGGAACTGCGCCGCATGCTCGCCGGGCTGACCGGGCCGGCCGAGTCGGCCCCCGGGCCGACCGCGAGCCAGGCCGCCGAATACCAGGCCCGGCGGCTGGCCGGCCTCATCGGGTCACTGCTGCAGGGCGCGCTGCTGGTCCGGCACGCGCCCTCGGCGGTCGCGGACGCGTTCTGCGCCTCCCGGCTCGGATCGGCCGCCGCGGGCGGTCCGGGGTACGCCTTCGGCACGCTGCCGGACGGCCTGGACCTGACGTCCGTGGTCGACCGGGCGCGGGTGAGCGGGCCGGCGGCCGGCTGAATGCGCGTCCGGTCAGGCAGCCCGTATCCGCTCGGTGCGACGTGGGACGGCGCGGGCACCAACTTCGCCCTCTACTGCGGGGTGGCCGAGTGGGTGGAACTCTGCCTGTTCGGCGGGGACGGCCCCGCTCAGTCCGCGCCAGAGACGAGGGTCGCGCTCACCGAGGCCGACGGATTCGTCTGGCACGGGTACCTGCCCGGCGTCGGCCCCGGCCAGCGGTACGGCTACCGGGTGCACGGGCCGTACGAGCCCGCCCGCGGGCACCGGTGCAACCCGGCCAAGCTCCTGCTCGACCCGTACGCCAAGGCGGTGGAAGGCGCGGTCGGGCGGTCCCGGGCGGTGTACGGCCACCGGCAGGATGACCCGTCCACGCGCAGTTCCGCCGACAGCGCGCCGTTTGTGCCGCGCAGCGTGGTGACCGCCACCGACTTTGACTGGGGCGATGACCGGGCGCCCCGGACCCCGGCCGAGGACACCGTCATCTACGAGGCGCACGTGCGCGGCCTGACCATGCGCCACCCGCAGATCCCGGCCGAGCTGCGCGGCAGCTACGCGGCGGTCGGCCATCCGGTGATCATCGAGCACCTGATCCGCCTCGGCGTCACGGCTGTCGAGCTGCTGCCGGTCCACCAGTACGCGTCCGAGCGCGAGCTGCCCCGGCGCGGCCTGGCCAACTACTGGGGCTACAACTCGATCTCGTTCCTCGCCCCGCACAACCGGTACTGCTCGGCGGGTGAGCGCGGTGAGCAGGTGCGCGAGTTCAAGTCGATGGTGCGGGCGCTGCACCAGGCCGGCCTCGAGGTGATCCTCGACGTGGTCTACAACCACACCGCGGAGGGCGGCCCCGAGGGCCCGACGCTCAGCTTCCGGGGCATCGACAACGCCGCCTACTACCGCCTGCACCACGACGACCTGAGCCGCTACGCGGACGACACCGGCTGCGGCAACAGCCTGAACGTCCGGCACCCGCACGCCCTCCAGCTGATCATGGACTCGCTGCGGTACTGGGTGCTCGACATGCACGTGGACGGCTTCCGCTTCGATCTCGCGCCGGCCTTAACGCGGGAGCGGGGCGAGGTGGACCGCTGCGCGGCGTTCCTGCGCATGGTCGGCCAGGATCCGGTGCTGTCCGGGGTGAAGCTGATCGCCGAACCGTGGGATGTCGGCCCCGGCGGCTACCAGCTGGGCGGCTTCCCGGCGCCGTGGGCGGAGTGGAACGGACAGTACCGGGACGCGGTCCGCGACTACTGGCTCCGGCGGCCCGGGGCGCTGCCCGAGTTCGCGTCCCGGCTGGCCGGGTCGAGCCAGACGTTCCAGGCCAGCGGGCGCCGGCCCGCCGCATCGGTCAACTACGTCACCTGCCACGACGGCTTCACGCTGCAGGATCTGGTCAGCTATGACCGCAAGCACAACGAGGCGAACGGCGAGGGGGGCCGGGACGGCAGCGACGACAACAGGTCGTGGAACTGCGGGGTCGAGGGCCCGGCCGGCAACCCGGAGATCACCCGGCTGCGGGCCAGGCAGAAGCGCAACTTCCTGATATCCCTGCTGTGCTCGCAGGGCATGCCGATGCTGCTGGCCGGGGACGAACTCGGTCGCACCCAGCGCGGCAACAACAATGCCTACTGCCAGGACAACGAGATCTCGTGGCTGGACTGGGAGCTGTCGCCCGGCGAGCGGGAACTGCTCGAGTTCGTCCGGGCCGCCATCGGGCTGCGCCAGGCGCATCGCGTCTTCCGCCGCCGCACCTTCTTCCGCGGCCGCCCGG